>DASRIK010000522.1:0-5553 GCA_035650035.1 Burkholderiales bacterium
ACGGGAGAATGCTCGACGCCGCAGCACAGCGGCTCCACTACGGCAATCACCTGTTAAGTAGTCTTTCTGCGGTGTGCAGCAATTTATTCGGGACCAGCGCCTTGAGCATAGCAACACACACCGCTGAGGTAGGATGAAGTCGCGCTGCGGCAAGATAGGAGCTCAAGGCTCCCGACTTGTCGTTGCGCTTCGCCCTGAGATACCCCAGGGCGAAGTAATGCTCCGACAGTATGCGACGGCACGTTCTGACTTCTGCTTTCGAAAACATTCGGGCACCTCGTTCGAGGTTACGCGTTTTCGCGGCTATCGCGCCTAGCGCCATTATTTCGAGGTTTGAGGTAGTGTTGGCGCCGTGGCGGCGATAATACGCCAGCACCTCATCCACGTATGCAAACTGAGTACGCAAAGCGAGCCGGAGCCATAAATCATTGTCTTCATACGTTACGAGGTCTTCTGCAAACCAAAGCTCTTCCTTGCGAAGCACCTCACGGCGTACAACAGCAGTCAATGTGCTGACCACTCCGAAAGCGTTCGTCGATAGGGATCTGTAAAAGCCGGTGTCGCATTGATAAACACCGTCGCCGACATGGGTAAGATGCGGCGCCGCGATCTCGAGAAGTCGCAGGCGAGCCAGATTGCCCGTGGGTTCTACTTCCGCGCCCTGCATGAACGCGTAGTCCGAGAAGACAAGTCCAACATCCGGCAGGCGTTGGAAAACAGCCAGCGTGCGCTCCAGGAGCTGAGGATGAAACAAGTCATCGCCGTCCAAAAACGCGACGAAGTGACCCCTTGCGCGCGCAATGCCCGCGTTCCGTGCAATCGCAGCTTTGCCTGAGTTGGGCTGGCGGTAGATGCGGAGCCTGCTGTCCTCGCGCGTCAAGCGGGACAGAATACCGGGTGTTTCATCTGTCGAGCCATCATCCACCACGATCAGCTCGAGATCATTCTCTGTCTGCGCAAGTGCCGACCGTACCGCCTCTTCAACGTAGGCCGCGCAGTTGAAGGCGGGCATGACTACTGACACCAGCGGCATTGCAGCGGATGACATCTTCTCGACGCGATCGTCAGTGATTCGGTGCCCGGAACGCTGAAGGCGCGAATAGCACGAATGGCGCGAATCGTTACGTTTGCAGTGACAAGTGCTTCATGAAGTCTTCAGAGAGGGTTTTTCGGTCGATTTTACCGTTTGGATTTCGGGGTAGCGGACCAGAGCGCGCTTCGATGCGCGCGGGGACCATATAGGCCGGCATGCGCGCGCGGCATTGAACAAGCAGTGCGGCAATATCCAACGGACCATTCCCGGGCGGCGTAACGATCACGCAGATCTCGTGCCCCAGGACATCGTGCGGCACGCCGAACGCGACGCACTCGCCGACGAGCTGAGTCGCATAGATCACCTCTTCGATCTCGGTCGGGCTGATGCGGTAGCCCGACGTCTTGATCATCTCGTCACGTCGGCCGATGAAGTACAGAAACCCTTCTTCATCCTGCCGTACGGTATCGCCGGAAAATACGGCAAGCTCAGGCAACACGAAGCCCGGCTCGCGGCCAGCGGCACTGCCGGGCAGGGGCTTGAAGCGCTCGGCTGTCTTTTCCGGATCGCCCCAGTAGCCCATCGCCACGAGCGCGCCGCGCTGGACCAGCTCGCCCGGCTCGTTCGGGCCGCAGGGAGATCCGTCGTCCCGCAGCACCAGGATCTCGGTATTGGGAATCGCCTTGCCGATCGAGTCTGGTCGCCGATCGACTTCTTCGGGGGGTAAATATGTCGCCCTGAACGCTTCCGTCAGGCCATACATCAGGAACGGCTTCGTCTGGGGAAGCATCGCCCGGAGCCGGTTCAGCGTCTGCAAAGGCATGCGGCCGCCGGTATTCGCAAAGTAGCGCAGATGGTCCGTAATGCTCGCGGGCCAGACCAATTGCGAAAGCTGTATATAGAGCGGCGGCACGGCTGTAAGGCCCGTCACACGTTCCCGCACGGCTGCAGTGATGACATCTTTGGGAAGCAGGTAATTCAGCAACACGACCCGCGCACCGGCATGGAAACCGGTGGTGAGTTGTGAAAAGCCTGCGTCGAACGAAAGCGGCAACGCGGCGAGCAGCACGTCCCCGGAATGGTTATCCAGATACGACGCGACGCTTTTCGCCCCGGTTACCATGTTTCGGTGCGACAGCACCACGCCTTTGGGCCGCCCGGTACTGCCGGAGGTATAGAGAATGGCTGCCATGTCGCCGTCGATGACGCGATGTCCCCGACGGCCGGGTGCATTACACAGCTCACGCCATTCATGGAGGGCGTACGCCGCATCCCCAGCGCTCTCTGCGGGTTCATCGACCACGATCACATGTCGCAGATCGCTACAACCATCGAGCGTCTCGGACAATGTTGCGAAGCGCTGCGAGGAGGTTACGAGCACCCGCACGTTACAGTCGCGAAGGATGTATCCGACCTGGTCCGGTTTGAGTAACGGATTGAGCGGCACGAACGCAGCGCCCGCGGCCGTCGCTCCAAACGAGCCGATGACCGTCTCGAAGCGCTTGTCGAGATATATGCCGACCCTTTCCCCACGGCATATGCCGAGCTCGAGCAGACTGCCTGAGAAACTGAGGATACGTCGTGTGAGCTCGGCATAACTCAGAGACGCCTCGCCATGCGTGACGGCGCCACTATCAGGTGCACGATCGGCCACCAGGAGCGGCAGCTCGTGCAACAGCGTCGAATCTCTGGTTCTCATCTCAGCTGAATACCTCAGCCAGCTGAAATGCGCTGCCTTGGCGGTCCTTGGAGGAAAGCAGTGGTTCACCCGTGGTCGGCCACTCGATCGCGAGAGTCGCGTCGTTCCAGGCGATACAACGCTCGTGTTCGGGCGCCCAATAATCAGTAGTCTTGTAAAGAACTTCGGCAAACTCGGACAGGACCAGGAAGCCATGTGCAAAACCCTCCGGCACCCAAACCTGTCGCTTGTCCTGCGCCGATAACGTAACGCCGGCCCAGTGGCCGAATGTCGCTGAGCTTTTGCGCAGGTCTACCACGACATCGAAAATCTCTCCGACACCGACTCTGACCAGCTTGCCCTGCGTTTGCTTCACCTGGTAATGCAACCCGCGGAGCACGTTCTTCGCGGAGCGGGAGTGGTTATCCTGAACGAACGTCACCCGTCTGCCCACGACCTCTTCGAAACGGCCTTGATTGAAGCTCTCGAAGAAGAAACCCCGAGCATCCCCGAAGACGCTGGGTTCCAGAACGAGACAGTCACCAAGAAGCGGCGAAGCTTTCATGCGGGACGCGAATTCTCGCTGAAGACCTCCTGCCGTTTGCGGAGGAGGAGGGGTGTTCGGGACTTGAGTAGCTTTTGATAAAACTGTTTCGGCGCGGATTGTAACATCCGCTCTCCGTCCGGAACCCGCAGAAAAGTCATGTCCGGCGCAGTGTTACACGCAGGCTTTCGCGTCGTGCCGCATAATACGAGCTCGATGTCGGAGGTCCAGTGAAATGGTTTGCGGCTAGCCGGATCGCGCTCCGCGCGCTCAGGGTGAACAAGCTGCGCAGCGTTCTCACGATGCTCGGAATCATCGTCGGCATAGCCGCCGTGATTACCACGGTCGCCGTCGCTACTGGCGCCCGATCCGAGGTTGAGGAACAGGTGGCCTCCCTTGGCACGAACCTGCTCATTGTCGTGCCGGGGTCGCAAACGGCGGGCGGCGTGCGCCTGGGCGCAGGCTCGCGTCCGTCGCTGACCGAAAACGATGCCTACGCGCTGCAGCGCGAGCTTCCGGATGTACGGGCCGCAGCCCCGAACCTCCGGGGTTCCGGCCCAATGGTTTACGGTCGAAACAACTGGCTCACGTCGTTCCATGGCAGCACACTCGACTTTTTCGAGGCGCGTAACTGGCGCATCGTGGCCGGGCGAAGCTTTACCGAAGCGGAGCTTGCGGGTGCTGCCAAGGTCGTGCTGCTCGGCGAAACCGTCGCGCACAACCTCTTTGGCGACGCCGACCCGATCGGACAAGTTGTCCGGGTGCGCAGAGCGCCGATGGAAGTGATCGGCGTTATGGAACGCAAGGGGCAGACCCCGCAGGGCCACGACCAGGACGACATGATCCTCGTCCCGATTACGACTGCACGTAACCGTCTTCTCGGCGGCAGCCACGCCAAGCTCAATCTCATCAATTACATTTCGGTGAAAGTTAGCGACGGCTCCGATCTGACGCAGGTCGAGGGCGAGATCCGCGCTTTGCTCCGGCAGCGGCACCGCCTGCACGTCGATGCTCCGGATGACTTCACGATCCGCAACTTGTCGGAAGTCCTCAAGGCCCGCGAAGAATCGGCGCGGGCCATGACCTGGCTGCTCACGAGTGTCGCATTGATCTCGCTCATCATCGGCGGCGTCGGCATCATGAACATCATGCTCGTGTCGGTTACCGAACGGACACGGGAGATCGGCCTTCGGATGGCGGTTGGCGCACGCGCCCGCGACATTCTTTCGCAATTCCTTGTCGAAGCGATGGCCCTCGCACTCTTTGGCGGCCTCTGCGGCGTGCTCGCCGGCATTGCAGGTTCTTACGCTATCGCGCAGCTCGCCGGTTGGCCAATCCACGTAAACACCGATGCTGTCGTGCTCGCAGTGGCGTTCGCTGCATCGATCGGCATCCTCTTCGGGTTCTATCCTGCGCGTAAAGCTTCGCGCCTGCTACCTGTAGAAGCGTTGCGCTACGACTGAGAGTCTTCGGCGCGCCGTCAATTGAAATCGGTGATACCGCGAGGCGTGCGTCCGAGGACGACTTGGCCTTCATGAATCACGAGCTCGGCGGGCGTGGGCCGGCCGAGAAACATGACAGGGCTCGCCGTGTAGCCATAACTTCCGGACTTGAGCACGGCAATGAGATCGCCATGCTCGGGCCGCGGCAGCTCGATGTTGATTCCGAGCATGTCGGTGGGGTTGCAGGAAGGACCGGCTATGCTGCACAGCGTCTTCGATGCGTCTGGCCTGGAAAGATTTCGCACCGGATAATTCGCCCGGAGAGTTGCACCGAAGGTTCCTGCAGCGCCAAGTTGATGGTTGAGTCCCCCATCGACCATGAAAAACATCGTACCGCGCGACTCTTTACTGCTTACGACGCGCGTGATGTACGCTCCGGCAGTCGCCGTCAGGAAGCGCCCGAGCTCGAAGATGATCTCGCGTTCGCCGCGGCTTCCATCCCGGAATTCGCGAAGGACCGGAAGCAGGGCGCCTGACAACGCTGCCAGATCGAGCTCACGATCTTTCTCGCCGTGAGAAACGCCGAATCCTCCGCCTAAATTGATGCTCCGACAGAACGCCCCGGTGCGCTGTTCCATTTCGCGTACGATCCGGAACGTGTTCTTCACGCTTTCGACGACAGCGTCGGCCTCGAAGCACTGGCTCCCGGCGTAGACATGAACGCCGTGGAACACGATATGCCCAGCGTTCGCCGCAACGATTTCCATCGCGGAATCGACGTGTTCCTCGTCGATTCCGAATTGAATCGACTTGCCACCCATTTTCTGGCCGAAGGCGCGGTTGAGAAACGCGGGAT
>DASRIK010000523.1:0-4039 GCA_035650035.1 Burkholderiales bacterium
GTCTACGCCGCCGCCGGGCGCGAAGGGCACGACGAACCGCACCGGCTTGGCGGGATAGCCCGGCACCGAACCGGCCGCAGGCGCTTGCGCCGTAACGCTTCCGGCATGGAGCGCGAACGCGACAACGATGCTCAATGTTGCCCGCATGTGCAAGATCCTTTCGCTCAGAATGCCGCTGCGCATGAGTTCGGCAATTTTTTTCCGCTCACGAAGTATACCCGCGCCGGCTCTTCATCATCGCCACGCGCGCCTCGACGGCGGCTTCCCATCCACCGCGCACGATAATGTCGAGTAATGCACGCGGCAGCGGCTCGAAAACTCGAATCCAGTCCTGGGTTACGTTGCGTAGATCGCCGCTTTCGAAATCGACCTCGAGTTGATCGCCGGTCTGCACGATCGAGGAAATGCCGGGGCACGACGGCAGGAGCGGCAAGCCTGCATTCACGGCGTTTCGCAGACTGCCGCGAGGAATCGATTCACACACGAGGCCGACCCGGTGTGCGACGAGTCCGAGGAGTCCCTGGATGTGGGGATTACCCTGCGCGAAACGTTTGCCCGCCACGACGATGTCACCGGCTTTCACTTTCTTCGGGAAGTCAGGATCGAGGCCGGTCATTGCGTGCGGCGCAAGCACCTCGAGCCGGGTCTCACGCTGCAATGCGAAGTCGAGCGGCATCATGTCGCCGTCCACTCCGACGTTGTCGCCGAACTTCCAGCAGCGTCCGCGGTAGGTGAGCCGCATGCGCGTGCCGCTACTGCAGAATCTCGCGCGGATCCGTGATCCGGCCCGTGATCGCAGACGCTGCGACGGTAAATGGGCTCGCGAGGTAGATATCGGCATCACGCGCGCCCAATCGGCCGGGATCGTTGCGCGTGCCGGTGTTGATCGATACTTCGCCCGGGGCGAGCGGTCCGATACGTCCACCGGCGCACGGACCGCAACCCGGCGCCGTAAGCGTTGCGCCCGCATCGATGAATACGCCGATGAGGCCTTCCGCCGCAGCCTCGGCGGCGATCTGCTGTGTGCCGGGGGTGACGATCAATCGCACGCCTTCGTGCACGCGATGGCCGCGCAAAACCTCCGCGGCGTCGCGAAGATCGGCCAGCGAGGAGTTCGCACACGATCCGATGAACGCGTAATCGATCTTCGTGCCAGCGACAGCGGAGACGCCGAGTACATTGTCCGGTGTGGGCGGTGCTGCAACCTGCGGCTCGGCCAGCGCAAGGCTGTAGTCGATGGCGGCCTTGTAATGCGCACCCTCATCGCTGCGTATATGGCGAAAGCGTTCGCCGAGGCGCGGCCGTAACCAGCTTTCTGTACGCTCGTCGGTTTCGAACACAACGGACTTTGCGCCGATCTCGACCGGCGTATTGCAGAACGTCATTCGGCGATCGATGTCGATGTGCGCCAGCGCGGGGCCTCCGAATTCAACGACCGTATAGTCGACGAGATCGGGATCGAGCTCCGCGATCATGCGCTGCGCCGCGTCCCGCACCGTCACGCCGCGCTGAAGCTCGCCGTGGAGATCGATGCGCACCGTTTGCGGCACGCGTATCCATGCAGAGCCGCACGCGAGCACTTCGCTGATTTCGATCACGAGCGCGATGCCGAGGCAGCCCACGGCTCCGTAATTCGTCACATGGGGATCGTAGGCAAGGACCAGCATACCTGGTGCGATGAGTCCCCGCTCCATGGGGAAGATATGTCCGTGGCCGCCGCGACCGACATCGTAAAAGTGCGCAATGCCATATCTCGACACGATTTCGCGCACTGCGCGCTGTCTTTCGGCAGCCTGGCGGCTCAGTGCAACGGGCTCGTGATCGGTGGAAATCAGGACTTTTTCCGGGGCGTAGAGGCGCTCGACGCCAAGCTTGCGCAAAGCAGCATCGAAATTCACGACGTACCAGTCGTGCGTGGTGACGAGGTCCGGCTCGGGATAAATGATTTCGCCCGGCCTGACGGGGCGGCCCGTCACGCGCGAGAGGATTTTTTCCGCGATCGTCTGTGGCACGTCAGATGACTGCGATGCCCTGGATCTCGATCATGCAGCCCGGCCGCGCGAAGTTCGAGATAGTGAGAAGAGCGCTACCGGGGTATTGTCCGTCTTTGAAGAATTCACTGCGAATCTGCACGAAACGATCGCCGTTGCGGGAATCGTTGATGAAAACGGTCATCGTGACGAGGTTCGCGAGCGTTCCGCCCGCGCGCTGCAGAGTGCGATCGATCAGCTGAAATACCGTTCGTGCCTGCGCTTCGAAGTTGCCAACGATGTCATGTCCCTCGAGATCGGTAAGTGTGGTCTGCCCGGCCAGCCACACGATTCGGCCGCCTTCCGTTACGACCGCGGGGCAGAAGGAGCGTGATTTTTGCCATTCGGTCCCCTCCAGCCGTTGAATTTTCGTGCCTGCCATATCTGCGGGTGACTTGCTCATCGTTCGCTCCGAAAAAAGTCCAATGATAGCCGCGGTCCCGCTACACGTGCTGAGCGCGACACTCGTCCCGAAAACGGCTCGTTATGCCACCGCGGGCAGTGCCAGATCGGTGACGTTCATGAATGTCCCCTTGCCTGGTTCTCATGTACAGTTCGGCAGCGAGTGGCAAATGCGATTACCTGGACAGGAAAGGCGAAATGAGAGCATCGATTCTGTTACTGTGCGCAGCGTTCGCGCTGGGCGCGCCCGCCGCATCGGCCCAGGCGTGGTCGCCGCAGAAGAACGTCGAGATCGTCGCGGCCTCCGCTCCGGGTGGCAGCAATGACAAGACGGCGCGGATGCTCGAGCATTTGCTCACCGCAAGCAAGGCCGTGCCGTCGACGATAACGGTGGTGAACAAGCCGGGCGGCGGCGCAAACATCGCGAACACGTACGTCGCGCAGCGCGTGGGCGACGCCCACGTCCTTCTGATCGCCGGCAGCGGCATCATGAGCAATCACATGATCGGCGCGAGCACGCTCACCCTGGCCGACTTCACGCCGATCGCGTCGATGGCCGAGGACTACGCGGTCTTCGCCGTGGCAGCCGGTTCGCCGCTCAAGAGCGGCAAGGATCTCGCCGACCGCATGAAGAAGGATCCGCGCTCCGTGACGTGCGGCTTTGCGAATGCGTTCGGGAGCACCCGGCACGTCTCGGCCGGGCTCTTTATCAAAGCCCTGGGCGGTAATCCGCGCGACCTGAAGCCGGTCGTGTTCAAAGGGTCTGCCGAGGCGATACCTGCAGTGCTCGGCGGCCACCTTGATCTCGTCATTGTCGGCGCGGTGAACGTCGTGCCTCACGTGTCTGCCGCGCGCATGCGCATCCTCGGCGTCGCCGCACCCCAGCGGCTGGGCGGTGCGCTCGCGAATGCGCCGACATGGCGCGAGCAGGGCTTTGATGTCGTGCATGGAAGCTGGCGAGGCGTGTTTGGTCCCAAGGGACTCACGCCGGCGCAACTCGCGTTCTGGGAGAACGCGATGCGCAAGATTGCGGAAACGCCCGAATGGAAAGCCGATCTCGAAAAGAATTTCTGGAGCGACAACTTCCTGACCGGCGCGCCGCTGAAGAAGGAGATCGAGCGGGAGTATGTGGCCACAAAAGCAGTGCTGGCAGACATCGGACTCGCCAAATGAAGGTCGCCGTGACGCAGCCCCCGGACCATGGGAAAATCCAAACATGACAGACACACACGCACATAAGCTGCCATCCGACATCGGTGGCAACGAAGCGGGACCCGTCGATACCATCGATCACGGCATGCGATTCTGGGAACGGCAGGCGAATGCGCTCCGTTCCACGTTGACGCGCAAAGGATTTGTCAAAACGGATGAGTTGAGGCGCGCCGCCGAGGAGCTCGGGGACCGCTATTCGCAGCTTCATTACTTCGAGATCACGACGTCCGCGCTGCGCGCGATCATGATCGAAAAAGGCCACATGACCGAGGCGGAGCTCAAAGCGAAAATGGACGACATACGCGCACGCTTCAACGTGCCCGACGAGATGGAGTCTCCGATCAAGAAAGGGAAAGCGCAATCAACGTGAACGAGCCGAAAAGTCATTCCGTCGG
>DASRIK010000524.1:0-4250 GCA_035650035.1 Burkholderiales bacterium
AGATGAACATCACACCGCTGATCGACGTACTGCTCGTGCTGCTGGTGATCTTCCTGGCGGCGCTACCGCTCACCCAAAAAGGGCTCGACACCAACTTGCCGACGGAGACTGCCCCGACGAGTGGGCCTCCACCTCCGCAGACAATCGTGATCGAGTACAACGCCGAGCGGCAGCTGTCGATCAACCATCAGCAGGTCCTTCTGATCGATCTCGAGGCTCGCCTTCGATCCGTGTTCGACGAGCGGTCGGACAAGACGCTCTTCATCGCCGCCGCGGGCACGTTGAGATATGGCGAGGTTGTCGACGTCATTGACGCGGCGAAAGGCGCCGGCGTTCAACGTCTGGGAATCATCACGACCGGAATGCGGCGTGCGGCGGGCCTGGGTACGTTTTAACAGGAGCTCAGAAGACCAGAAGAATTCCTTTGTGAAAGGAAAACTCCTGATCTCCTGGTCTCCTGTTTGTATTTGAGCGCTTTGTGTTTTCCCGCGGCTACGCGGCTAATGCAGAATCAGCTTCCGCCGGCTTTGCGATGACCAGCGCATGCGCAAGCTGAGTGCGCAAGAGACCAATGAGCCCCGCGTATTTCGTGTTCGGCCGCCGCGAATCGAACCGCAGCAGCTCCATGGAGCAGCGGTACGTTGGATCGTAATAGGGCGGGATGGTGACGCCGTCGGCCTCGAGACTCGACCCTCCGAGCCTTCGAAGGATGGTCGACGAGCAGTGTCTGACCGTGGCGGTCGTAATGCCAAGCGCACCGCCGTAGATTTGCGCGAGACTGTATCCGGCCAGCGCGAGCACGAGGCCTTCAGAAGTGCTGCCGCCTTCCTTTGCCGCCGCCCATCCACCGACCTCCGCATAGTCGATTCCATCTCGGCGCGCGCGCGCGATGTCCGACTCGATCGATTTCCACAAGCGATCCCCAGCCTCCTGTTCGCGAGCGAGCGGACAATTGCGCATCCGCAGGCGATCGATCGTCACCGAGCGTTCGTGCCTGAGGTACCACACACACGCATTCACGCGTCCGTCCCTGTTGAGCATCAGCAGGTGCCAGCTCTTCTCGTCTTCCGGGGTCCGATGGGTACCGTCGGCAGCGAGCCGGCGCCGCTCCACTGCTCCGTCGCGCAGATAGATGTTGCCGCGCAGGAGCTGCATCTCGCGAACGAGCTCGCGATGTCGTGACGCGTCGCAGTCGAGGTTATTGAAGACGCCTGGCACGGCCGCCTGGGACGGCGCGAGCAAGACGAGCCGCTGAGCGGCCGCTTCGATATTCCGTTCAAGTAGTGTCCGCATGAAGTCGTGCTCTGCTGGAGCAATGGTCCTGCCAACGACGCAGAGACTTCCTGCGTGATTTCGTTAAGCATTTCGCCGATCCGCCGGCGTTCTCAGCATTGTATTGTGCGGCTGGCGCACACTCTCATCTGCGCTGAGCGTTGGTGACACGCGTCACCGCGAATGTCGCGGCTTCGCAGTGCTGTGCCACGTTGTGCAAAGCCGCAAATGATCGAATAGAGATGCGAGGCGCCACAGGTGATGACGAGCGCGCTTCGACGGGATCGGGTTAACATCCGCCGATGCGACAACTCGTGCTTTTGGGCATTTTCATCGTCGGCGCCGCAGTTGCCGCACAGCAGCCCGTACCTGCACCACCCCAGGCAGCGGCACAGCCGCCAATCATTGCGGTGAAGCCAATCGATCCGCCGGCGACGCCGCTTCCCACGGAGGCCGCCTCGGCCGGCGTGACGCGCTTTTCGTTCATCGCATATGGCGACACGCGCAGCGGAGGATCCGCTCCCGGCGTCCCCGGCGACGGACAGATCATCCACCCGCAGCATAGTGCGCTGGTGGACGCGATGCTGGCGAAAGCCAAGGCGCTTTCGGCGACGCCGTTTCCGGTGCGGTTTGTCGTCCAGTCGGGCGATGCGGTCCTGCGCGGCCAAAACGGCGCAATGTGGAACGTCAGCTTCACGCCGGTCATCGAGAAGCTGACGCGCGCCAACATTCCGTATTTTTTCTCGGTCGGCAATCACGACGTGTCTGGCAGGCCGGCGGGCGACCGCGAGCGGCAAGAGGGGCTGCATAACACGCTGACGGCGATGTCGAAGCTGATGCCGCCAGAAGGCTCGCCGCATCGCCTGAGCGGCTATCCAGCGTACGGTTTCGGCTACGGCAACATGTTCGTAATCGCGATCGATTCCAACATCGCCGCGGATCCGTTTCAATTCGCGTGGGCCTCGGACCAGCTCGATCACCTCGACCGCGCACGCTATCCGCACATCGTCTTCTTCTTTCACCACCCGACGTTTTCATCCGGCCCGCACGGCGGCGATCATGTCGAGCCGGCGTCGGTCGTAATTCGCGACCTCTACACGCCGCTCTTCCGGAAGCACCACGTCCGCATGATCATCGCGGGACACGATCACCTGCTGGATCACTGGGTCGAGCGTTACGAGGACGCCGGCGTCGCGTACCGACGCGACGACATCGTGACCGGCGGCGGCGGCGCGCCGCACTATCGATACACGAGCGAGCCGGATCTCACCGCATATGTCGCTACCGGCGCGGCGCAGAAAGTCCGGGTCGAGCACCTGATGAAGCCGGAGCCGATCGCAGCCGACAACCCGCATCATTTCATCGTGATTCAGGTGGACGGCGCGAAGCTGTCGCTGGAAGTGGTGGCGATCGGCGGGAAGCCGTACGCGCCGTACGGCGGCAAGGCAACGATTGCGCTCGACGATCGGTGAGCGCTAAGAGAGCGCTCCTTCGTCACGGTTGACTCCGGCGGTTCGAATCGGCGTTGCTGATTTCGTCATCGGGCGGCAAAACATGATCCGCGGCAAGCGTAGTTGCGTGGCCTCAACCGATTCGCGGTGCGAAACTTCTCGGAATGACACGCGATCGTCCATGGATCAAACGTAACGCGAGCGGCATGCGTGTTGCTCGCGATTGTTCAAGCATGAAAAGAAGATTGGCTTCGGTCCCTCAACGCCTCATGGGCGTCGTGACAGTTCTCCTCCTGATCACCTGCGCCGCAACCGATGTGTTTGCGTGTGATTGCAATCCGAACGGCCCACCGTGTCAGAGCTACTTTGAAGTCGACAACGTGTTTGTGGGCACGGTTCGCAGCATTTCAGCCGATCCACAACCCTCGCTAACAGGGATGCTCCGCGTGGAGTTCGCCGACGTTCAAAGTGCGGATGGCCGAAAGCAGCCGGCAGTGAGCGTGCTGACACCGGACAACGATGGAGAGTGCGGCTATGCGTTTCGAACGGGCGAGCGGTATGTGGTCTATGCGAACCGGACAGACGGCGGAAACGATCTCCGTGTGCTGTCGTGCTCGCGCACCCAAACGCTTGCGAGCGCGTCTGCGGACCTGCAGTATTTTCACACGCTCTCCACCCGTAGCGAAGGCTCGCACGTGTACGGGACGATCGTACGGCCTCAGACGGATCCCGCCACCGGCGCGACACAGCTCGCGCCGATCTCGGGGGCGTCACTGACTCTTCGGGGACCTCGCGGGAAGTTCGATACGAAGACCGGCACTGACGGCCGCTACGATGTGTTTGCCATCCCGCCAGGCAAGTACGAATTGACCGCGGCTGCGCCGGGTGTCATAGGTGCGATGCAACAGTCATTCGAACTGCGACACTCGCACGCGTGTTTCGTTGCAGACTTCGCGTTCCCTGCCACCACCCCGCGCTAATCGACATAGGTCAGGCGCGTAACTTCGGTTACGGATCCGCGCGCTGTTTGTGCAACCGTGCGCACCTGACAATCTCGTACTTGTCGGACTAACTCCCATTCCTGTAGGCGCTTAGCCCTTCCCGACACTGTCCGACGCATCCGGGCATCACAGTTGCGCCTAGAGCTGCGCAGCGTTACGCCCGCGTGCGCGGCGTCCTAGCGAAGGAGAACACTCGATGCGTCGACTTCTTGAGCACCTACACGACTACGCGCTCGTCTACGACCGGCGGCGAGCGGGACGTTTCGCATTAGCCCTCGTTCTCGCGGCGACCTGTTGGACCTTCAACCCCGTGCTCGTCTCGGCTCAGCGCCCGGATGACGTGCCGGCGTTCGAGCCCGAGGTGCCTGCCTCGGGATTTGAGGCGCCAGGAGCGGAGCCTGAAGTGCCACAAGCAGAGCCCGATGTACCGGGCGGCCAGGCCGAAGTGCCCCCTGCCGAGCCTACGGTCGACGATCCCGCGCCGGATGTGGAGGTCGAAGGCGAGCTCGAAGTGACTTACGAAGAC
>DASRIK010000525.1:0-9183 GCA_035650035.1 Burkholderiales bacterium
AGGCAGTGCCCGTGGCCGCGGTGATAGCTGCTGATGTAATCGGTGCGTCGAAGACTCGCGCAGACGCCAGTAGCGATCGCTTCCTCGCCGATGTACTCGTGAACGGAGCCGCGCAGCTTGCCAGCGCGACGTGCGTCGCCGGAGTGCTCGTCGAAAGCGCGGATAAGCAGCATCGTCCGATACAGCTTACGCACGCGTTCCGTGCCCGGGATTTCGTTCACTCGGGCTCGACTCCAGCCGCTTTCAAGACTTTCCCCATCGCCGGCGACTCGCGCCTCACGAAGTCAAGCACCTGATCGGGCGTGCTGTGCGCAGGCAGAATACCGAGCGTCGCGTAGCGTTCCTGCACATCCGGGAGCTTCAGTATCTGCGCGACGTCGCCGTTCAGCCGCGCGACGATCGCAGCCGGCGTGCCTTTCGGCGCGAGTAACGCCCACCACGTCTGCGGACTGCTGCCTTTGATGCCGGCCTGCACCATCGTCGGCACGTCGGGGAGCGCCTGCGATCGCTCGTCCGTCGTGACCGCGAGCGCGCGAAGCTTGGCTGCCTTGATCTGCGGGACGGCCGGCGCCATGTCGGCGAATGTCATGTCGATCTGACCCGCGACGGTGTCCATGACCGCGAGAATGCCGCCCTTGTATGGCACGTGGACGATATTGATTCCGGTGACGGATTTGAAGATCTCGCCGGCGACGTGTGCCGGCGTGCCGCGGCCGCCGGAGCCGAAGTTGAGCTTGCCCGGATTCGTTTTCGCGAGCGTGATCAGCTCTTTCACACTCTTCGCCGGAACGCTCGGGTGCACCGCGAGCACCTGACCCGCTTTGGCGACGACTGAAATCGGTGCGAAATCATTCACGGGATCGAAGCCGAGGCGTTTGTAGAGAAACGGATTGGTCACGAGCGCGGCATTGCTGCTCATCACCAGGTTGTAACCATCGGGCGGCGTCTTGGCCGCGAACTCGTGACCGATGTTGCCGCCTGCGCCAGGTCGATTCTCGACGATGACCTGTCGCCCCAATGTGTCGGACAATTTTTGCGCGACGAGCCGGCTGAGCACGTCAGTGGTGCCGCCGGGCGGAAAAGGTGCGATCAGGCGAACATTTTTGGCGGGATAAGCCGTCTGTGCGCAGACCAGGCTCGAAGTGCTGCCCAGAACGATCGCTGCAAGCCAGCGCGAAGCGCGAAGCGCGTTCGTCATCTTCTGACCTCCCTCGGATGCGTTTCAGTTTAACGTAAGTGCATAATCATGCCAGCCATGCCTTCCGGTCTTCCCCGCACGATCGCCGAAGCCGCTCGACTCATCGAAACGCGCGCACTCTCGCCCGTCGAGCTCGTTCGCACGCTGCTCGAACGCATCGAAGCGTTCGATTCCGTCACTTCATCCTTTCTGACCGTGACTGCGGAGGAAGCGCTTGTACAGGCGAGGCAGGCCGAGAGCGAAGCGACCAAAGGGCATTACCGCGGCGCGTTGCACGGAATCCCCTTCGGCGCGAAAGACAACTACGAGACGCGCGGCATACGCACGACCGGACATTCACGAGTCTACGAACATTACGTTCCCCGCGAAAACGCTGCAGTCATCGACCGGCTTTACGAAGCGGGTGCGGTGCTGATGGGGAAGCTCGCTTTGCACGAGCTCGCTCACGGCGGTCCCTCTTTCGATTTGCCCTGGCCTTCTGCGCGCAATCCCTGGAATCCGGCGCACTTCACGGGGGGCTCGAGCAGCGGCTCCGCCGCGGCGCTTGCGGCCGGCTTCGCATATTTCTCACTCGGCAGCGACACGGGTGGCTCGATCCGCACGCCTGCCTCATTGTGCGGTGTCGTCGGCATGAAGCCCACGTTCGGTCTCGTCAGCCGGCAAGGCGTCATTCCGAACTGCTGGAGCCTCGATCATTGCGGACCTCTTGCAAAGAGCGTCGAAGATTGTGCCATCGTGATGCAGGCGATCTGCGGATACGACTCGAGAGATCGTTCCAGCACGCGCGCGCCACGGCCTGATTTTCGGGCGGCGCTCCGACGGGATCTCACGGGCATTCGCGTCGGCGTCGTGCGCCACTTCTGGGAAGAGGAGGGTGGTGTCGACGCAGAGCTTGCGCGCTCGACCGAGAACGCGCTGCAGGTGCTTCGAGGGCTCGGCGCGAGGCTGGAAGACGTTCGCCTGCGCCCCGTTGGCGAGTACTGCGACATATGGACGCTTATCGAAGCGCCTGAAACATTCTCCATCCAGCGCACGGCCCTCATCGAGAGGCCTCAGGATTTCGGCGCGGTGTTTCTCGAGCGCACGCTGATCGCCTGCCTGATAGGGGCTGCGGATTACATGGATGCACAGCGGGTGCGCGCCTGCATGGTCGACGAAATGCAGTCCGTGTGGGAAAAGTTCGACGTGCTGGTCACGGCTGGCGCCGGGCCGGCGCCGCCGCTGAGTCCGAAGCTCGCAAAATGGCCGAGTCTCAATCGCTACTCGCCGTTTGCCGTGCTGGGCGTACCGGCCATCGTCGTGCCGAGCGGCTACAGCAACGATGGCCTGCCGCTGTCGATACAGCTCGTTGCGAAACCGTTCGGCGACGCCGCGCTACTCGGCGTCGCACATGCGTACGAGCAGGCGACGCGGTACGCAGAGCAACGTGAGCCCAGGCTCTCGCAAGCGAAGCCGCCCGAACCGATCGCGCCACCGCCGAAGCGCGCCGGCATCGATACGAGCACGGGAATTTCAGATCTTTGCGAGCGGGCCGCCGCGAATGCCGGGCTGCGATTGAAAGCTGAAGAGCTTGCGATTCTCTGCGGCGCGGCCCCGCACCTCCTCGAGATGCTGCGGCGCGTGCGCGGCATCGCGGGCTCGGCCGAGCCGGCGAGCGTTTTCCCGATCACATCGCGACTCTGAGCCGGCGGTTTGCGGCGTCTCGGCAGCGTCGCTATGATCTCTCGCACTCGCACATCACACTCGGGGAGGAGATCATGACTGCTGCGAAGCCGCTGCTGGCGACGTTATCCGTTGCAACCTTATTCCTGCTGTGTTGCTACGGCTCGCTCGCTTCAGCGCAAACGCCGCCAGCCAAACAGTTTCGCGTGATCCTCACGTATCCGCCCGGCGGCGCGTCCGACATCATGGGGCGCATCATCGCGCAGAAGCTCGGCGAGATCTGGGGCCAGACCGTGCTGGTCGAGAACAGGTCGGGCGCGAATGGCTCGATCGGCATCGAATATGCCGCTCGCCAGACCGCTGACGGGAGCTCTTTTGTCATCGGCAACCTGGGGCCCATCGCGATCAATCCGCTCATCTCGAAAGTGCCTTACGACATCCCGCGCGACTTCCAGCCCGTATCGCTCGTGGCGATCGGGCCGACAGTCCTCGTGACACATCCCAGCATGCCGGCACGCAATCTCAAGGAATTCGTGCAGCTCGCGCGCGAGAAGCCTGGCGCAATCAACTTTGGTACGGCAGGTCCCGGGACGCTTGGACACCTCGGCGGTGAAATGATGAAGCGCCTCGCGAAGATCGACATCGTGCATGTGCCCTATAAAGGCGGTGTGCTCGCGATCCAGGATCTGCTCGGCGGACACGTACAAATGGTCTTCGCGGATCCGCAGCCGATCATTCCGCATATCCGTGCAGGGAAAGCGAAGCCGCTTGCGGTGACGAGTGCGAAGCGCTCTTCGGCCGTTCCCGACATCCCGACGTTTGCTGAAGCAGGATTGCCGGGCTTCGTCGCGGAAAACTGGTGGGGCGTGTGGATGCCCGCCGCGACGCCTAAAGCGGCGGTGGATCGCGTGCACGCGACTCTCACTCAGGCAATGACGAGCGCCGAGATCCGCGAAAAATTCCAGGGCATGGGCATAGAAGCGCTTTCGAGCACGCCGGACGCGCTTCGCGATTTCACTCGGGCCGAAAGCGACAAATGGGGCAAGCTCGTGCGCGAAGCGAACATACGAGCGGATTGAAGAGGGGCGGCTACTCCAGTCCCGGCACGATTCTGAGGTCGCGCTCCGCGCCGTCGCCGAGCGCTTTCAGGGCTGCCTGATACCCGGGGCTGTCATGCGCCGCAATCGCGGCTTCGATGCTCGGGAACTCGATCACGACCGTGCGCATGTTGATGCCTGCCTCGTAAACCTTCGCAGGATCGCCGCGAACGAGAAACTTCGCGCCTGAAGCCTCCATGACGGGTCCTGCGAGCTTGCGATAGGCATCGACTTTCTGCGGGTCCTTCACTGCACGAAAACAGTTGATCCAGTAGGCCTTCGGCATATTGAGCTCCTTTGGTGGGGTCGCAGTGCGAACATATTATGCACGTGCAGCGTCCTGCCCGTCATGAGCCCGCCCGACGAGCCCATCGCTTTTCTTCGCGTCGAAATCGCCAAGTGGGACCGCGGCGTACGCGAGGCGAACATCAGGGTCGAGTGATCAGCGCTTCAGCTGTCGCTTCAGCCCCAGCAGCTTCGCGGCATTGAGCCCGATGATCTGCTGCTTCTGCTCGCGCGTGAGGTCAGCGCCGTTCACGAAATCGACAGGCTTGTAGTAGCCCATGTCGTAGGGGTAGTCGGTGCCGATCACGACGTGGTCCGCTCCCCAGAGATTCACGAGGTGCTCGAGCTGTGTTTCGCCGAACACCATCGTGTCGTAGTAGATCTTCTTCATGTAATACGACGGCGGGCGCTTGATGTAGTCGTGGCATTCGGGCCGAACGCGGTACGCATGGTCCATGCGCGCGGGGTAGTGGCCCAGATATCCGCCGCCGTGCGCGGCGACGAACCTGAGCTTCGGATAGCGTTCGAGCACCCCGCCGAAAACGATGTGCGACAGCGCGAATGTCGTGTCGAGCGGATTGCCGATGACGTTCGTGAGGAAGTGCTCTTTCATCCGGCTGGTGTCGGTGAAACCGGACGGATGCAGGAAAATCACCGCGCCGAGCGCCTCCGCTTTGGCCCAGAGCGGGTTGAACCGCTCGTCTGAAAGCTCGACTTTGCGAACATTGGTGCCGATTTCCATGCCCCGAAAGCCGAGCTCGTTCATGCAGTACTCCAGCTCCTCGACCGCAAGGGAAGTCTCCTGCATCGGCAGCGTCGCAAGCGCGACGAAGCGATCGGGATGCAATTCGACGATTTTCGCGAGGTTCTCGTTGATGAGTCGCGAAGTCCGGCGTCCGAGGTCGGGCTCGATGCGGTAGTAGTACTGCATGGGCGATGTCGAGATCGCCTGCACGTCGATGCCCATCCTGTCCATGTCTTTCAGCCGCTGCTCGATCGACGTGAGCTTCTTGTCGAGCTCCTGACGCAACTGCTTCTGCCGGTCGGCTGTGCGCTGGCTGCCGTGGCGCACGATCGGCTCGGCCTCCGGCACTTCACTCTGCTTCGCGAGCGCGTCCGCTTCGGGCGTGTGCACGTGACAATGCAGATCTACGGCGAGACTCTTGTTGCCGCGCTTGACGACTTTCCGGGCCGCAGGACGGGCTGCCGCGCAGCTGCGCGGCGCGCAGGTGAATAGCATTCGGTTCTCCCTTTTTGTGAAGCCGCGATGGTAGCAATAAACGCGTGACGGTGCGCTCGCAGCGCACCCGACGAGAAAGCGCCGAGACACGGCAGTGACGGCTTCGCAGAGAGCCGTTATGCTCTTGCATCTCTCAAGGAGGATATCTCATGGCGATCGCATACAACCCCAAGGCCGACTACGACATCAAAGTCTGGGACGTGGAATTTCGGAAGACGCCGACACGGCAGTTGATGGCGCGCGTCTATCAACCGCAAGGTCCGGGGCCGTTCCCCACGATCCTGGATCTGCACGGTGGCGCGTGGAACGAAAAGAACCGCCTCGCGGAGGAGCGCATGGACGACAACATCGCGCGGAGCGGCGTGCTGGTCGTCGCGGTCGATCTGACGCTCGCGCCGGAAGCGCCGTATCCTGCGTCGGTGCAGGACGCGAACTATGCGGTGCGGTGGCTCAAAGCGAAAGCGAAGGAGTTGAACGGCGATGCCTCGAGCGTCGGCGTCATCGGCAGCTCCACCGGCGGACACATGGCGGAGCTGCTCGCGCTGAAGCCGCGCGATCCCCAGTGGAGCGCGCTGCCGCTGCCGGAGGCGCCCAACGTCGATGCCTCGATCGATTACGTCATCGCGCGATCACCGATCAGCGATCCTCACGCGCGTTACCAGCAGGCGGAGCGCCGGCAGCGCCAGAAAATGATGGACAACACCAAGCGCTACTTCGTCCCGTGGGAGACGATCTTCGAAGCGAATCCGCAAAAGATCCTCGAGCGCGGCGAGCAAGTGTCCATGCCTCCGATGTTCATCCTGCAGGGCGCGCTGGACGACAACGTGATCCCCGCGATCCAGGAGAAGTTCGCCGCGACGTATCGTGCCGCCGGCGGGGAATGCCAGCTCGAGGTCTTTGAGAACTGCGACCACATGTGGGTGCACGATGCCGGCCCGGACACCGACCGTGCGCACAACATGGTGCGCGCCTTTATCGCGAAGCAGCTCCGCGCATTGCAACAGGCAGCGTAAACGCCGCGTGGCCGCTGCGCGTCCTCCAATGCACGCCGGCGAAGCAGTCGCCGAAGCTTTGCGCGCAGAAGGCGTGAGACGCGTCTACAGCGTTCCGGGCTCTCACATTCACCCCCTCTACGACGGTCTGAGCCGCGTGCGGGAGATCCAGCTCGTCACGTGCAAGCAGGAGTCGAATGTGTCGCTCATGGCCGATGCATACGGCCGGCTCACCGGCGAACCCGGCGCCTGCATCGTCACGGCGGGGCCCGGCGGCCTCAATTCGTCCGCGGGGGTGGCGCAGGCATACGGCGCCGCATCGCCGATGGTGCACATCGGAGGCGCCGTGCCTCTCAAAGCGGATTTCGAGGCTTTTCACGGTGTCGACGATCCCGCTTTCGTCCACGAGATGTTCAAGCACATCACGAAGTGGAGCGCGCGTGTCGAGCGCCTCGAGGACATACCCGAAGTGATGGCGAAAGCGTTTCACATCGCGCGTAGCGGCAGGCCCGGGCCCGTTCACGTCGAGCTTCCGCGTCTCAGCGACTACAGCGAGTACATCCTGCAGCAGGAACGCGTGGCGCTTCCGGCGTATGAACGCATGCCGATCGCGGTGCACGAGCCCGATCCGAAACACGTCGACCGCATTGCCCAGCGGCTCATCGACGCGCGGGCAGTCGTCATCGCGGCGGGCAAGGGTGTGATGCGCCGGAGCGCGATGCGTGAGCTCGCGGAGCTCTCGATGAAACTTCAGGCGCCGGTCGTCTTCGCGCAGGATGCGATCGGCGTCATACCCGAGGATCACCCGTTTTTCGCGGGCCACTTTTCTCGCAATCGCCCGCATCCGCTGTGCGCGGATACTCTCAAGGGCGCAGACCTCGTATTCGCTATCGGTTTGCGGGCGGGCACGGCAGAGCTTTCGGAGCTGCGCGAGCACGTTCGCGAAAACCTCATACTGGTCGGTTTCGACGACGTGGCGGAAGCGCGCTATCGCGGCGACGACGCATGCATCGCGGATCCGAAGCTTTTCCTGACTGCACTACTCGAGCGGCTGGGCACGTTCCAACGACCGCGCGACGACGCGCTCGTCAGGCGTCTCTCTGATACCAAGACAGCGCTGCGGCGAAAGCTCGCCGAGCACAACGCCCCCCATCGGCATGAAAAGCCGATCCATCCAGGCGTGCTGATGGACGCGATGAACGCCGTGCTGCCGGACGATGCCGTAATCGCGAGCGACGTCGGCAACTGCCAGCAATGGGCTCGCACTTTCCGGCGGATCTCCAACCCCGAATCGTTCATGCAATCCGGCGTCTGGAACGCCATGAGCTACGCGTTGCCGACGGCGATTGTCGCAAAAATGGAATTCCCGCGCCGCGACGTCGTGGCGCTCGCCGGAGACGGTGCTTTCCTCATGACGATCGGCGACTTGCCCACCGCTGTCGAATACGGCGCGAACATTCTCATGATCGTGCTGAACGACGGCGCGTTCGGGCAGACGCTGATGCAGCAGACGAACATCTATGGCCACACGTATGGCACGTCTTTCAGAAGCCCGAACTTCGCCGATATCGCGACGGCGTGTGGCGCCAAAGGCCTGCGCGTGACCGAGCCTCAGGATGTCGAGAGCGCGCTGCGCGAAGCCCTCGCTGCTACAAAGACCGTGCCGGCGCTCGTCGATCTGGTGGTGGCGGACGCCCCTTATCCCAAACTCTAGGAAAACGATGACACGCGCTTTGTCGCTGCTCCTGGCCGCGCCTCTCGTGCTCGCTTCGACCTGCTTCGCGCAATCAGCTTCGACGGGGTCGGGACAAGCGTATCCGACGAAACCCGTTCGTATGATTTCCCCTTTCGCGCCGGGCGGCGGTACCGATCTTCTCGGGCGCATGATCGGCACACGTGTGTCGGAATCCTTCGGGCAGCCCATCGTCGTGGATAACCGCCCCGGAGCCGGCGGTGCGATTGGCGCCGAGATCACGGTGCGTGCGGAACCTGACGGTTACACGCTCATCATCGTGTCCGCCACGTACGCTGCCACCGCAGCATACCGGCCGCCGCCGTACGACCCGGTGAACGACATCCAGGCGGTCATCCACCTCGGGACCACGGGACTGCTTTTCACGGTGCACCCCTCGCTTCCCGTGAAGAACATGTCCGAGCTCATCGCGCATGCGAAGGCGAATCCGGGAAAGCTCAACTTCGCTACGGTGGGTGCGGGCAGCAACGTGCATCTTGCGCTGGAGCTTTTCAAGCTCATGACGAAAACGAGCTTCGTGGACGTGCCGTATAAGGGCGGCGGCCCCGCGATGACGGCTCTGGTCGCCGGTGAGATACCGGTCACCGCGATGAGCATCGTCCCGAGCATGCCGCACGTGAAAAGCGGCAGAGTGCGCGCCCTCGCCGTGACGACGGCCAAGCGTTCGATCTATCTGCCCGACGTGCCGGCGGTGAGCGAAGCGGTCCCTGGTTACGAAGCGAGTCACTGGTACGGAATGTGGGGACCGAAAGGACTGCCGCGTGCGATTGTCACACGCTGGAACGAGGCGGTGGCAAGGGTGCTCGCTAGCGAGGAAGCACAGAACCGATTGAAAGCCGAAGGACTGGAATCGGGCGGCGGCCCACCCGAGCGGTTTCAGCAGATCATCCGCAGCGATGTGGAAAAGTGGCGCAGAGTGATCCGCGAGGCGAAGATAAAACCACAGCCGTAAGCAG
>DASRIK010000526.1:0-10816 GCA_035650035.1 Burkholderiales bacterium
GTTCGGCACCAACTGGAGCCGGTATTCCGAAGCGACGGCGGCGATCATCGCGCCGCTCATGGGGTACGAAGCACTGACCGCATTCTTTCTCGAAGCCGCCTTTCTCGGCATTCTGCTTTTCGGGCGCAAGCTCGTGCCGCAGTGGGTGCACTTCGCGTCAGCGGTCATCGTCGCAGTGGGGACGCTGTTCTCCGCTTTCTGGATACTCGCTGCGAACAGCTGGATGCAGACGCCGGCGGGTTTCGAGGTCGTCGACGGGCACTTCCTTCCGACAAGCTGGCTGGCAGTGATATTCAATCCGTCTTTTCTCTACCGGCTGTCGCATACGGTCGTCGCGGTGTACCTCACGACCGCGTTTTCGGTCATAGGCGTGGCCGCCTGGTTCATCCGCCGCGAGCGTCATCTCGAAGAGTCGCGCGTAATGATCGCGATGGGCGTGCTGCTCGCTTCGGTGCTCGTGCCGCTTCAGGCCGTGCTCGGGGATCTGCATGGCCTCAATACGCTCGAGCATCAGCCGCAAAAGCTTGCGGCTATCGAAGGCTTATGGGAGAGCGGAAGCGCACAACCGGCGGTGATCTTCGCGATTCCCGACCAGAACCTGGAAGCGAATCGCGCGGAGGTTGCGATACCGAAGCTGGGAAGCTTCTATCTCACGCACGACTGGGAAGGCTACGTGAAAGGGCTCAAAGACTTCCGACCCGAAGATCGCCCGCCGGTGTTCACGGTGTTCTGGAGCTTTCGTCTGATGATCGCGTGCTGGCTCGTGATGCTCACGCTGACGCTCTCGGCGTGGCTTCTCGCGTGGCGTCGTCGGCTATACGGATCGCCGGCGTTTCTTCGCGCGGCGAACTGGTCGATTCCGGTGGGCTACGTAGCGGTTACCGCCGGCTGGATCACGACGGAAGCCGGGCGCCAGCCGTGGGTCGTATACGGTCTCATGCGAACAACGGACGCCGTCACGCCGACGCTCACCTCCGCGGACGTTGCCGTGTCACTCCTGGCCTACATCGTGGCTTACGCGGTGATCTTCGGGTTCGGCGTGTACTACCTGATGAGGCTCGTGCAGCGCGGCATCCCGACGGGCCTCCCGGCACTGCGCCTGGACAAGCGCCCCGCGCGGCCGCTTTCGGCAGCGACGGAAGATAACGGATAAGACGCACGATGGCCCTCGACCTCATTCCGATCTGGACCGTCATACTCGCCGTCAGCGTCTTCATGTACGTGCTCCTCGACGGCTTCGATCTCGGCGTCGGGATTCTCTTTCCGCTCGCGCCTGACGACGCGGCCCGCACGACGATGATGAGCTCCGTGGCGCCCGTGTGGGATGGGAATGAAACATGGCTCGTCATGGGCGGCATCGGCATCTTTGCCGCATTCCCCGTGGCATTCGCTGTCATTTTCCCCGCACTTTATTTTCCCGTGCTCGCGATGCTGCTGGGATTGCTGTTCCGCGGCGTCGCATTCGAATTCCGACCGACCGCCGCGACAAGCCGCAGGCATTGGGATCGCGCGTTCTTCTGGGGTTCGCTCACAGCCACGTACGCACAAGGCTGCGTGCTCGGCCAGTTCGTGCTCGGGTTCAAAGTCGCGGGACGGCAGTTCGCGGGTTCCGCCTTCGACTGGGTCCATCCGTTCGTACTCGCGGTCGGGGTCGGCCTCGTGTTCGGCTACGTGCTCCTCGGCGCTACATGGCTCGTCATGAAAACGGAAGGCGCGCTGCGCGAATGGGCGAGTCGCATGGCGCGCGTGAGCCTCATCGGCGTGCTCTTGTTCATCGTCATGGTGAGCGCATGGACACCGCTCCTTCACGAGCGGATTGCGGAACGCTGGTTCTCGTGGCCCAACATCGCGCTGCTTGCACCCGTGCCCCTCGCGACGCTGGGCCTGGCGGCGTGGTTGTGGCGTTCACTCGCACGACAGCACGATGTCGCACCGTTCCTGGCAGCGCTCGGGCTTTTCGCGATGTGCTATCTGGGACTGACGGTGAGTCTCTTCCCGTACATCGTGCCGCACACGCTTACGTTATGGGATGCGGCCGGTGCGCCGCAGGCGCAAGCGTTCCTGCTGATCGGCACGCTCTTTCTCATACCGATCATCTTCACTTACACGGGGTGGTCATACTGGGTGTTCCGCGGCAAAGTGCGCGGCGACGTCGGCTACCACTGAGCCGTTACGAGCCGAGCGAGTGGGCGACGGTGACGATGAATATGAGGAAAAGCCAGAGCACGAGCGCGCGCCAGATGAGCCCGGTGGCGCTGGCCATGTAGTCGACGTCCGCTTCGTCACCGGTGCCAAGCTCCGGACGAAACTTGATCGTCCCCCCCTGGCGTACCGTATCCCCGAGGCGCACGCCCAGCGCACCGGCACCGCTCGCCACCAGCACACCATCTGCGCCCGCAGTCCACGAAGCCGTCTGGGTACGCCAGCAATAAACGGCGTCTTCGAAGTTGCCGACAATCGCGAAGCTTGCCGCGGTGAGACGCGCGGGCGCCCAGTCGTACCAGAAGAAAAAGCGCTGCGCGAAGCGGCCGAAATCTTCCGCATCGGTATCGCCGCGGCCCCGCCATACCTCGACGAGCATCGCCGAAAGCCGGTAAATGACGGCGCCCGCGGGACCGAGCACGAGGAACCAGGCGATCGGTCCGAAAACGTGCCGATGGGAGCCGACGAGCGCGGCCTCGAGCGCGAGCCGCGTCACTTCGGACGGCGTGAGATCGCCGGTGGGCTCACCGCGCCAGCGCGCGAGATATTCACGCGCCTTCGCGATGTCCCCTTCTTTCAAGCCCTGAGCGATTTCCCGGAAGTAGTGGCTGAACTGCCGGAAGCCCATCGTAAGATAGAGCACCGCGATGTTCCAGGCCCAGGCGAGAATCGGATTCATCGCCTGCAGCAGGTGATAGACGACGACCGTCACGGCGACGAACGGCAGCACTGCAAGCATCCACGCGATCACGCCGTGATAGTGCTGGCCGGCGTTCAGCTGTCGCTCGAGGGTCTCGGCATACCGGATGAAGGCGGCATGGACGGCGTTTCCCTGCCGCAGGGGCCGCGCCTGCTCGAGCAGCAGCGCCGCGAGTAGGGAAAGAAATTTCAACTCGGAACCAGCAACGAAAATACGATGACGTTACGGGTAACGGATGTCTACGATGCAGACTTCCGCCTCGCCGGCAGGGCGCCGCCACACGACCGTGTCGCCGATTTTCGCCCCGATCATCGCGCGCGCGAGCGGCGCAGCCCAGCTGATCTTGCCTGCTGCCACATCGGCCTCGTCGTCGCCGACGATCGTGAATTCCTGCTGGCCGCCTTCGTCGTCCTCGATCGCCACGACGGCACCGAAGTGCACTTGTTCGCGCGGCTGGTTCGTCGTGTCGACGAGTGTGGCGCGCTCGAGCTGCGAACGGAAATAGCGGAGGTCGCGATCGACTTCCCGCAGCTTCTGGCGCGCTTCGGAGTTCTCGTCCGATTCGCGCTTCAGTTGCTCGTGGTGTTCGGTGAGCTCGCGCACGCGTGCCTGCAGCAGCTCGAGGCCGCGCGCCGTGACGTAATTCGCATGCGGCGGAACCGGACGCTCGGGCAGCTCGCCGGCGACGAGATCGTCGTCACTTTCCTTTACGAAGGCGCGGCTCATGATCAGTTCTTTATACCGGCCTATCGTCCCGCAGGCAACTGGGGGTCTAGAACACAGGCTCGCGTGCGTGCAAAAAAGCCGCCAGGTCGTCTTTGCGGGACATCGTGTCCTCGTAACCCAGGCGGATCAGCTCACGGCAATAACCGCGCTCGAAAAGCAGATACGAAAGCAAAGTCGACGCGTTGCGCTTCATGCCGCCGACCGTCCGCAGCAGCATTCGGATCGTTCTCGGCAGCTCGTGCGCGTGAGCTGCGGCGATCTGGTCGAGATCCACGCTGGGGCGTATCACGCGGAAGGCGACGCGGCGCAACGGATAGCGCGTGGTGTGGAGCACGTCAGGCGGAATGATGTCGAGCGTGCGGTTGATGCGCTGGAGCCGTTCGAGATCGACTTCGAGCGTATCGAGGAAAATGCTGTTCAGCGCATGGCCCACGATCTGCGCGATGGAAGGAAAGCCGGTCGTCCTGACACGCTCGGCCTCCGGTGCGAGCTGCCGTCCCACGCCGACCACGAGCAGCCTGTCCGCGCCCAGGTGCAGAGCCGGGCTCGCGGGGGCGATCTGCCGCATCGAACCGTCGCCGAAGTATTCCCGGTTGATGTGCACGGGCCTGAAGATGAGCGGCAGCGCGCTCGATGCGAGCAGGTGGTCGAACGTGATCGGCATCGCGACGCCGATCCGGCGTGCACGCTGCCAGTTCTCGAGACCGGGTCGACCCTGATAGAACGTTACCGACTGGCCGGACGTGTAACCCGAGCACGTGACGCTGAAAGCCGCCAGGTGTCCGCGATCGATGTTGCGCTGGATCTGGGCGAGGTCGACGTAGCGCTTGAGCAATGACTCGAGGGGACTCGAATCGAGCAGCGATATATCGTTCGCGCCGAGGATGCCGCCGGTGACGATCGATGCGAGCCAGCGCATGCTGTTTCCGAGCGCACCGACCGGATCGGCGCGGTAGACGTGCTCGACGTGTATGTTCTTCCATACGGTCATGAGACGGCGGACGCCGCGTCTGAAGCTGTAGGCGTCCACGGCCAGCACGGCCGCGTTGACCGCGCCCGCGGAGGTGCCGCTGATGATCGGAAAAGGACACGGCGCCCCGCCCGGGAAGAATTCGGACAGGGCACGCAAAACGCCCACTTGATAAGCGGCACGCGCGCCGCCGCCGGTCATGATGACGGCCGCTGGGCGCGGTGGCCGATCGTGCTGATCCATTGCGCGGCTGAGATGGCCCCATTGGAGGCAGTGCCGCAGTATGTTGGCATACCGTCCCGCGCCGCACGGACGGAAACAGGCGGTGAAATCTGCCGCTATTGCGGGTGCGAGAGGATGCGGGCGAGGCTGTAGAGCATCCCCGCCGTGGCGCCCCAGATGTAGCGTCCCCCGAATGGCACGGCCATGTAGTGCCGGTGCCGCCCCCGGAACTGGTATTCGCGCCGCTGAAAGCGCGTGAGGTCGAGAAAATGCGCAAGCGGCACTTCGAACGCGGCCGCAACTTCGAAGGCATCCAGCTCGAGGTCGAATGGCGGCTCCGCCCAGCCCACCACGGGCGTGATGCGAAATCCGGTCGGAATCTCGTAATCGGGCAGCCGGCCGAGTATGGTCACGCGGTCTCGCAGAAGTCCGATCTCCTCCTCGGTTTCGCGCAACGCCGTTTCTTCGCGCGTCTCATCGGACGGTTCGACGCGGCCTCCGGGAAAGCTGATCTGACCGGGATGGTCCGAAAGGTGGGGCGTACGCTGAGTGAGCAGCACCTGAACGCCGGACGGACGCGGCACGAGCGGCACCATCACGGCGGCTTCGGTCACGCGAGCCCCCGGTGGAATGGGAATGAGGTGCAAATCTTCCGGGGCATCCGGCAGCGGGGGACGCGCCAGGCGTTGCGCAATCGTCTCGGGAGTCAAGATCCAGTGTCGCGGAAGCGGGTTGTTTGCGGCGCACACGGCGGCTTAAACTGTGCCGGCGTACCCACTTGGAGAGGAGTATGACATGAAGATGCGCATGCTGATCATCGGTCTATCCCTCGCATTTGCGAGCGGCGCCGCGTTTGCAAACCGATGCCCCGCGGAAATGAGAGCGATCGATGCGGCGTTACCGAAAGCGAAGTTGAGCGACGCACAGGCCGCCGAAGTGAAGAAACTGCGCGCCGATGGCGAAAAGCTGCACAAGTCGGGCAAGCACCAGGAATCCACCGAGGCACTCGACAAAGCTAAAAAAATCCTGGGGATCTAGCGCGACCGTTTCAACGGGCCGGCGGCGCGCCGGCCCTACGTTCTTGCAGCGTCGAGGTCGACGCGGACGGCATCGCCGACGCGCAGCACGCGTCCCTTCAATGGTCGTCCTGCGCGCGGAAACTGATCCGTGAGGCGTCGCAGCAAACTGTCGGGATGGGCTTCACCAGGGGATAGGCTGGCGGTCCCTGAAAAACCCGCCAGTCGGCCCGTCGTCGGGCAACGTCGCCAGCCACACTGCGGTGTCCGCACCCTGCGCGGGCGTACGGGAAGCGCCTTCCCCGCCCATGCGCGTGCGCACCCAACCGGGACATACCGAGTTCACGAGGATGTTGTTGCCATGGAACTCGGCGGCGAGGATGCGAGTGAGCGCATTCAATGATGTTTTCGACAATCGATAAGCCGGCGTGCCGGTTCCCATCTCGGACAGCTGTCCGAGGCCGCTCGACATGTTCACGATGCGCCCGTAACGCTTCCCTTTCATGAGGGGAATGACGGCCTGCGCGAGCTGCAGCGGCCCGTAGAGATTCGCCTCGAGCGTATCCCTGTACGTGTCCAGCTTCGAATCGAGAAAGCGTGAGCCGCGTGGATCGAGCAGCACGCCCGCATTGTTCACGAGCACGTCTATGCGGCCGCGGCGCTCCGCCAGCGCAGCGACGCACGCGCGAATACTGCGGCAACTCGTCACGTCGAGCCGGTGGAACTCCACGGGCAACCCTTCGTCCCGGAGCGTCTTGGCGGCGGCTTTGCCCTCGCCCGCGTCACGCGCGCCGAGGATGACGGCCAACCCTCGCGTCGCGAGCTGCCTGCAGATCTCGAAACCTATGCCTCGGTTGCCGCCGGTGACCAGGGCAATACGAGCGGCCGCAGCCATGGATCAGCCTTTCCTGCGGCTCGAACCCGTTGCTCCTTGCGCGCGCCGCTCTCCACCCGGTGCACTGATCTTGATGCCGACCATGTCCTCGGGGCGGACCCACTGATCGAACTGCTCGGCGGTGACGTGGCCCAGCGCGATCGCCGACTCCCTGAGGGTGAGGCCTTTCTTGTGCGCGTTCTTTGCGATCGCCGCCGCCTTTTCGTAGCCGATGTGCGGATTGAGCGCAGTCACCAGCATCAGAGACTCACGCATGAGCTGCTCGATGCGCTCGCGGTTCGGCTCGATGCCGATCGCGCAGAACTCGTTGAAGTTCTCGCACGCGTGCGTGAGGAGATGGGTGCTGTGCAGGAAATTGCGGATGATCATCGGGCGAAATACGTTCAGCTCGAAATTGCCCATCGAGCCGCCCACGTTGATCGCAACGTCGTTTCCGAACACCTGGCAGCACACCATCGTCATCGATTCGGACTGCGTGGGATTCACTTTGCCGGGCATGATCGAGCTGCCCGGCTCGTTCTCGGGTATCGTGAGCTCGCCGATGCCGGACCGCGGTCCGCTCGCCAGCCACCGCATGTCGTTAGCGATTTTCATGAGCGACGCTGCCAACGTCTTGATCGCGCCATGTGCGTTCACCACGCCGTCGCACGAGCCGAGTGCTTCGAACTTGTTCGGCGCCGTGACGAATGGCAGCCCCGCGAGCCGCGCGAGCTCGCGCGCCACTCTTTCTGCGAATTCGGGATGGGCATTCAGGCCGGTTCCGACAGCCGTGCCGCCGAGTGCAAGCTCGCAGAGATGAGGCAGCGCCGCGTCGATGTGTTTGAGACCATGGTCGAGCTGCGAGACGTAGCCGGAAAATTCCTGGCCGAGCGTGAGCGGTGTGGCATCCTGCAGGTGCGTGCGCCCGATCTTCACGATGTTCATGAACTCGCGCGACTTCGCGTCCAGCGTATCGCGCAGTTTCTTCACGCCGGGCTTCAGCTCGCGCTCGATGCCGATGACGGCGGCGACGTGCATCGCGGTCGGGAACGTATCGTTCGACGACTGCCCTTTGTTCACGTCGTCGTTCGGATGCACCAGACGCTTTTCGCCGCGCTCGCCGCCGAGGATCTCCGAAGCGCGATTGGCAAGCACTTCGTTCACGTTCATGTTGGTCTGCGTTCCGGAACCAGTCTGCCAGACCACCAGGGGGAAATGCGCGTCGAGCTTTCCTGACAGCGCCTCGTCGGCCGCCGCGATGACGGCCTTCGCTCTTTTCTCGTCGAGAAGGCCAAGCTCCATGTTCACGCGGGCTGCGGCCTTCTTCACCAGCACCTGGGCATGCACGACGTCGATCGGCATCGTTTCGCCAGGGAAATGGAAGTGGTGGAGGCTCCGCTGCGTCTGCGCGCCCCAGAGCTTGTCGTTGGGCACTTCGATATCGCCCATCGTGTCGTGTTCGATGCGTGTGTCTTTCGACATTTCGATGATCTCGTTCAAAGGGTTTTCTGGTTCGGGCTCTTGCCCAGCGCGTCCACCGTGGTCACCGCTGTCACGTTCACGATGCGCCGCACGGTCGCGGAAGGCGTGATGATATGCACCGGCTTGGCGGCCCCGAGCAGTAGCGGCCCGACCGTAATGCCGTCGCCGGCAGCCGTCTTCAGCAGATTGAAGGCGATATTCGCGGCGTCGAGATTCGGCATGATGAGCAGATTCGCCGAACCTTTCAGCCGTGAGTGCGGGAATACGCTGTCGCGTATCTCTTGCGAGAGCGCCATATCGCCCTGCATCTCGCCGTCGACTTCGAGATCGGGCGCGAGCGCGCATATTTTCTCGCACGCTTCCCGCATCTTGATGGCTGTCGGCGTGTCCGCGCCGCCAAAGCTCGAGTGCGAGAGTAACGCGACCTTCGGCGTCAAACCGAAGCGCCGGATGCCCTCCGCCGCGAGCACGGTCGTCTCGGCGATCACCTCCGAGGTCGGATCGAAGTTCACGTACGTATCGCAGATGAAAACCGTGCGCTTCGGAAGCAGCAGCATGTTCATGGCCGCGTAATGGTTCACCCCCGAGCGCTTGCCGATAACGCTGTCGACGATCCTGAGGTGCCTCGGATAATCGCCGAGGATGCCGCACACCATCGCGTCGGCCTCGCCCATGTGGACGAGCATCGCACCGATCAATGTCGGCTGCCGCCGCATCTCGAGCTTCGCGATCTCGGGCGTGACCCCCCGCCGGCCCGCAAGGCGATGGTATTCGGTCCAGTACTCGCGATAGCGCGGGTCGCGATCGGGATCAACGAGCTCGAAATCCTGTCCCGATTTGAGCCTCAACCCCAGGCGCTCGATGCGCGTCTCGATCACGTCCGGACGCCCGATGAGAATCGGGCGCGCGAGCCCTTCATCGACAATGACCTGCGCCGCGCGCAGGATGCGCTCTTCTTCGCCTTCGGCGTATACCACACGTTGCGGTGACTGCTTTGCCGTCGCGAAAACCGGCTTCATCACGAACCCGGACTGATATACGAACTGATTCAGCTGGTCGCGGTAAACCTCGAGGTTCTCGATCGGACGGGTCGCGACGCCACTTTCCATCGCGGCCCGTGCAACCGCCGGCGCGATCTTCGCGATGAGCCGTGGGTCGAACGGGCGTGGGATCAGATATTCAGGACCGAAGGTGAGGTCCTGCTCGCCGTATGCGAGGGCGACGATATCGGACTGCTCGGCTTGCGCGAGCTCGGCGAGCGCGTGCACTGCAGCGAGCTCCATTTTGCGATTGATCGTCGTTGCGCCGACGTCGAGTGCTCCGCGAAAAACGAACGGGAAGCAGAGCACGTTGTTCACCTGGTTCGGATAATCCGAGCGTCCGGTGGCAATCACCGCGTCGGGCTTGGCCTCCCGCGCGAGCTCCGGCCGGATTTCGGGCTCCGGGTTTGCGAGCGCGAGGATGAGCGGCCGGTCGGCCATGCGCTTCACCATCTCGGGCTTGAGCACCCCGCCTGCGGACAGCCCCAGGAAAACGTCGGCGCCTTCGATCACGTCGGCGAGCTTGCGCGCGGAGGTCTCGACCGCATAGAGCGCTTTTTCCGGGTCCATTTCTTCTTTGCGACCGCGGTAAACCACGCCAGCGATGTCGGTGACGACGATGTTTTCGCGACGCATGCCCATCGCAACGAGCAGATCGAGGCACGCCAACGCAGCCGCGCCCGCGCCGGAAGCGACGAGCTTTACGTCTCCGATGTTCTTTCCGACGACTTTCAGGCCATTGCATATGGCCGCGCCGACGATGATCGCGGTCCCGTGCTGGTCATCGTGGAACACCGGAATCCTGAGCCGCTCCCGCAGCTTGCGCTCGACGTAAAAGCATTCGGGCGCCTTGATGTCTTCGAGATTGATGCCGCCGAACGTAGGCTCGAGACTCGCAATAATGTCGACGAGCTTCTCGGGATCGCGCTCGGCGATCTCGATGTCGAACACGTCGATGCCGGCGAACTTCTTGAAAAGCACTGCCTTGCCTTCCATCACCGGTTTGGACGCGAGCGGCCCGATGGCGCCGAGCCCGAGCACGGCGGTGCCGTTCGTGATTACCGCAACGAGATTGCCGCGCGCGGTGAGATTCCGCGCTTCGCTCGGATCGGCTGCGATGGTCTCGCAAACCGACGCGACCCCCGGCGTATATGCGAGCGCGAGGTCGCGCTGATTGATGAGTCCCTTCGTGGCCGCGACCGCGATCTTGCCCGGCGTGGGCAAACGGTGATACTCATGGGCCGCTTTGCGCAGTTGTTCGTCCATCGGGAATCCGTCACGGGCCGAGGCATTCCGAGCAGCGCTTTGGCGCTACCCGCACGAGGGCGGTCCATGGGTCACATGAATTATACCGCAGCGCTTTTTGGTCCCGTTTGGCTTGCGAGAGTTCTAAGGCACCCCGTATGACACGAACCGGACGATCCATGTCGGCATGCGAGTTGCCTACGCCGTCAACTTCCGTAGAACGCATCGCACCCGCTAATCCGAGTCTTCGCCGGCGCGGGCCGAACAGCCACATGCGCTATGCCCTGTTGATCGTACTTCTGCTCGCCGGTTCGCTCAGCGCTGCGGCCGACGCGCCCG
>DASRIK010000527.1:0-4221 GCA_035650035.1 Burkholderiales bacterium
CTCACATCACGCGACGGAATCGATGTGGCAGTCACATTCAATCAAAGTAGCGTCTGGCCGGAGGTGCTCGCACCCGGCATCGAGCGGCAGCGTCTGCTCACTTCAGCGCGATTGCCGCGCACGAAAGTACTGCTCGACCGCGTAAAGCTTGCTCCCGGGAAATCGATCGAGCTTTTCGTCGAACCCGGAAGTCTCGCGTGGATCCAGATACTCGAGGGCGAGACGCTGCTCACCGCGCCGCCGGCAAAGCTCGCGCTTGGCAGCACGCACATCGTTCTCCTGCCGCCGAAAGCGACTGTGAGCGCCTCGGGTAAACGCGGTGCCGTACTCCTGCACGCGCAAGTACCGCAGGCTTCGCGGCTCGACCCGAAGCTTGCGGAGGAGCCGCCTCACCTGCGCGTGGTCGACTGGTCGCGGGAACCGGTGCTCGACTCCGAGCACGACGCCCGCAAGCGCATATATATCGTCACGCCGAAACTCTTCGGCACGACCGCGGTGAAAGGCGAGATGATCGTCTATCCGCCGGGCACGCAAGCGTCCAGGCACCACCACGTCGGGGCCGAGCATTTCATGTACGTGCTGAAAGGCCGCGGCACGGCTTATGCGAACGAAAAACCGTTTGCCGTGCAAGCCGGCGACCTCATCTATTACGACGACTGCGAGCGTCATTACCTTCGCAGCGAAGGCGACGAAGAGATGGTCTTCGCGGAATTTTTCGTGCCCGGTGCGTACAAGACAGTTTGGGCCGAAGGCGCACCGGTCTGCACGTGGACACCAACAGGCCGCAATATCCGCGGCGAAAAACCCGTGCGCGAAATCGAACGCCACATGTCCGGGACTGCCACACCGCAAGACGTATAGAGGAGCCCGTATGAAACTCGAAGGACTGCTGCACCTCAATATCCGCTGCTCGAAAGCCGACCTGCCGAAGATCGAGAAGTTTTATGGTGAAGTGATGGGGCTCAGGAAAGGCTACAGGCCGAACTTCAACAACGAAGGGCTCTGGCTTTATCTCGGCGACGAGCCGATCATTCACGTCGGTGCCCGCGTGGCCGAAGGCTTTCTGTCGGAGAAGCACAACGGCAGCGTCGACCATATGGCTTTCCGGATGAAGGGCGCGTCCGAATTTCGCAACCACGTGCGCAAGCTCGGGATCGTATTCGAGGAACAGAACGTGCCCGAGGCGGGTTATCAGATTTTCCTCAGAGATCCGATCGGGACGGTCCTCGAGTTCAACTTCCCCAACGCCGAAGCGCCGGAGGACATCAAATCCGGCACGATGGCGCCACGCACACGCGCAACGGTATAGAAGCAGTGACCGGCAGCTTCCGCGTTGCCCTGCTGCAGATGCAGACGGGCAACGATCTCGCGCACAACCTCGAGAGCGTCGAATCGATGACGCGCGAAGCTGCGCGGAACGGCGCACAGTTCGTGCTCACGCCGGAATACACGCTCATGATGGACGGCAGCGGCCGGGTCATGCGCGAGCGCGCCCTTCCGGCCGACGGCGGTCCACCGCTCGCCGAGCTTCGATCGCTCGCGCGAGAGCTGTCGGTCTGGCTCCTCGTCGGCTCGCTCACGCTCCGGACGGACGGCGATCGCATCGCAAATCGCTCGTATCTGCTCGCGGCCGACGGCCATGTCGCCGCGAGTTACGACAAGATCCACATGTTCGACGCGACACTCCCGGACGGAAAAGTGATCCGCGAGTCTTCGGCGTACTGCCCCGGCGACCGGGCGATCGTCGCCGAAACGCCGTGGGGGAAGCTCGGCCTGACCGTCTGTTACGACTTACGCTTCCCGCAGCTCTACAGAGCGCTCGCCAAAGCGGGCGCCCTTTTTCTCACGATTCCGTCGTCCTTCCAGCGTTCGACCGGCAAGTTCCACTGGCATACCCTCATCCAGGCGCGCGCGATCGAGAACGCATGCTTCGTATTCGCCCCCGCCATGTGTGGCGAGCATCCGGGCAACCGCACGACTTACGGTCATTCGCTGGTGGTGGATCCCTGGGGCGAGACCGTCGCGGACGGTGGCGAGGCGCCCGGCGTCGTCTATGCGGACATCGATCCTGCGCGGGTCGCACGCGTGCGGGGCATGCTGCCCTGCCTCGAGCACGACCGCGATTTCGCGCTGCCCGGCTGATTCGGACGGCGCAGACCGTTCCGGGCACACGATTTGCGAAGGGGCTCGCGACCGCTCGGGCAGAGCTGACGCTCTTTCATCAAAAGATTCATGGATCTGACTACACCGGAAACTCGAGCCGAGCAGGGTTTGCTCGTGCCAGGGCGCAACTGCTGGCGCATCGAACGCGCCAACCGCCTCGCGTTCCTCATCGACGGTGCGGCTTACTTTGCCGCCGTGCGAGCTGCGATCGCCAAGGCGCGCCGCAGCGTGTTCATACTCGGATGGGACATCGATAGTCGTATCAGGCTCGTTCCCGGCGGCGCCGACGACGGCTTGCCGGAAGAGCTCGGCGATTTCCTGAACGAAGTCGTGAAGCGCCAGCGGGACCTGCGGATGTACGTGCTGTCCTGGGACTTCGCGATGGTTTTCGCGCTGGATCGCGAGTGGCTGCCGATCTACAAGCTCGACTGGCGCACGCACCGGCGCCTTTCGTTCAGACTGGACGATAAACATCCGGCCGGCGCGTCACACCACCAGAAGATCGTCGTCGTCGACGATGCGGTTGCGTTCGTCGGCGGGCTCGATCTCACGCACTGCCGCTGGGATACGTCGGAACATGGTTGTAACGAGCCCGGACGCTGTGATCCGGAAGGCAAACCGTATCGGCCGTATCACGACGTGCAGGCGCTGGTGGACAGTGCTGCAGCACGCGCGCTCGGCGTCCTCTGCCGCGACCGCTGGAGCCGCGTATCCAAGCGGCCGGCACGCAGTGTGGACCACGCACCCACGAACGATCCGTGGCCGGGCGGGGTGGAACCGGACATCGTCAACGTGGACGTTGCAATCGCGCGTACCGATCCGGGCTACACGAGCGGCATCCCTGTGACGGAAATACGGCACCTGTACGTGGATGCGATCGCCGCGGCCCGGCGGTCGATGTATCTCGAGAACCAGTATTTCAGCTCGAGCGTCGTCGGAGCCGCGCTGGCCGCGCGTCTTCGCAGCCCGGACGGGCCGGACGTCGTCGTGGTGTCGCGGCAAATCGAAGAAGGCTGGCTCGAAGAGCGGACGATGGGCGTGCTCCGCGCCCGCCTGCACAAGCAGTTGCAGGAGGCGGATGTCGATAACCGCTATCGGCTGTATTACCCGCGCGTACCCGGGCTCGAATTGCCGAACGTGCTGAACGTGCACAGCAAGGTCCTCGTCGTGGATGACGACCTCTGCAGCGTGGGATCGGCGAACTTCAGCAACCGCTCCATGGGCTTCGACACGGAATGCAACATTGCCGTCGAGTCACGGGGAGACGAGCGCATCCGCCGCGCCATCGCAGGCCTGAGGAACCGGCTGCTCGCCGAGCACCTCGGTACCGATCCGGAGACCGTAGGCGCCGAAATTGCCCGGCATGATGGCAGGCTGATCCCGGCGATCGAGGCCTTGAAACGTGCTGGCCGGACGCTCGAGCCGATAGAACCTCGCGTGCCGCCAGAAATCGACGCGCTCGTGCCGGCGAGCGCCGTCGTAGATCCGGAGCGCCCCATGGATCCCGAAAAGCTCGTGCAGGAATTCGTTCCCCTGGCCGCGCGCAAGCCGACCGTGAGCCGCGTATGGCGTGCCACCGTCGTACTGCTCACGCTTGCGGCACTCGCGGCGATGTGGCGCTGGACGCCTTTACGCGATTTCGTCGCGCTCGAATCGCTCGTGCGCATGGCACGAACGCTCAACGAATCGCCGATTGCGCCGCTGCTCGTGCTCGCCGGCTATGTCCTCGGTGGACTTCTGGTCGTGCCCGTCACGGCCCTCATCGCCGCGACCGGCGTCGTTTTCGGACCACTCCTCGGGACCGTCTACGCGCTTTCCGGGGCATTGCTGAGCGCGGCCGTCACGTATTTTATCGGGCGTCGGATCGGCAGGCACGCAGTGCGGCGGCTCGCGGGATCGCGCCTGAATCGCATCACGCGCAGGCTCGCGAGAAAAGGTGCGATGGCGATCGCAATCGTGCGCCTGCTGCCCATCGCGCCCTTTACGGTCGTGAATGCCGTCGCGGGCGCCTCTCACATCCGGCCGCGGGAATTCCTGCTCGGCACTGCGATCGGCATG
>DASRIK010000528.1:0-7540 GCA_035650035.1 Burkholderiales bacterium
AGGAGGAGCTCATGCAGCGAAAATCATCGTGGGTACGTTGCGCGCTGGGTGCATGCCTGATTGCAGCGCCCGTGAGCGCACAGGCGCAGCAGAACCCTTCGACAAGCTCAGGACAGGGCTATCCGACGAAACCGATCCGGCTGATCGTGCCACTCGCGCCTGGCGGTCCGAGCGATATTCTCGCGCGCTCGATGGCACAGGTGATCTCGCCCTCGCTCGGTCAATCCGTCGTGGTCGACAACCGCACGGGCGCCGGCGGAACGATCGGCATCGACATCGCATCCAAATCGCCGCCCGACGGCTACACGATGCTGCTCGTCGCGCTTGCCACGTACACCATCACCGCGAATCTCTATTCGAAGCTGCCTTACGATCCGCGCAAGGATCTGACGCCGGTCGTGATCCTCGCGGGCGCGCCGTACATCCTGACGGTGCATCCCTCGCTGCCGGTGAAATCGTTGAAAGAGCTGATCGCGCTCGCGAAAGCGCGCCCCACGGATCTCAACTACGCCTCGGGCGGAACCGGCACCGGCCCGCAGATGGCGTTCGAGTTGCTGAAGCTCAAGACCGGGATGAGCATCGTGCACATTCCATACAAAGGCACCGGACCCGCGTTGACCGAGCAGATGGCGGGCCAGGTTCAGGTGGCGCTCTTCAACATGATCGCCGCACTGCCCGCAGTGCAATCCGGGAAGCTCCGGGGCATTGCGGTCAGTGGCGCGAAACGCTCGCCGATGCTGCCGCAGACGCCCACGATCGCCGAATCCGCCATCGAAGGATTCGAGGAAGTGGGCGGACACATGATCTTCGTTCCGGGCGCGACGCCGAAAGACATCATCGCGCGACTTTATAAAGAATTTGCGAAAGCGCTACAGACGCCGGACGTGCTCGCGCGCCTGAAGAGCGAAGGCGCCGAAGTGATCGGAACGCCGCCGGACCAGGCAGCGCTTGCCGTCCGCAAAGAGCTCGACAAGTGGGCGGACGTGATCCGCCGCACCGGCATCAAAGTGGAGTAGGCGTTATCGCGGGTTCTTGAGGAACTCCGCATTCACGCAGTTCGTGAGCTTCCCGTCCCGCAAATAGAAGTACGCCGTCTCCATCGACTTGCGGCGCAGGTCGACGAAGGAGTCGGGGCTGTAGAAGCCCGCGTGCGGATTCAGCAGCATGCGCCCGCGTATCCACGGCTCGTTCGCATGCCACGCGGCGACCAGCGGATCGTCGAGCGTGCCCGGCTCTTTCGGCAGCACGTCGAGGCCCACCGCGCCCAGCTTGCCGCTCTTGAGTCCTTCGAGCAGCGCGCCCGTATCGCAGATCGGTCCACGCGCCGTGTTGATGAGAAACGCGCCCGGCTTCATCGCCGCAACGGCGCGCGCGTTGATCATGCCGCGCGTGTCTTTGGTCAACGGCGTGTGGATGGTCACCACGTCAGACATGCCGAGCAGCTCCTCGAGCGTACGGGCGCGCGTGAAGGCGAACGGAAGCTCGGATCCGTTCGGCAGATACGGATCGTAAAAAGCGACCTCCATGCCGAACGCGCGTGCGCGAAGCGCTGCCGCCGTGCCGATGCGACCGAAGCCGATCACGCCAAAGCGCGCCCCACGCAGCCGCCGCGCGGTAATGTTGTTCGCGTGCGTCCACGCGTTGGGGAGATCGGCACGCAGCGCCGCATCCAGGACCGCCGTGCCGCGCGCAAACGTCAGCATCATGGCGATCGCGCTGTCGGCGACTTCGGTCGTCCCGTAATCCGGCACATTGCACACGGGAATGCCGGCAGCCCCGCAGCCTTCCAGATCCACGACGTCGAAGCCGACGCCGTGCCGCACCACGATCCGCGTGCGCTTCAGCCTCGGGATCACGGTGCCGTCGATGGGCATCCGCGCGGTCACGATGGCGTCGGCGCGCTCCCAGTCGCGCCGGTCGATCGCGTCGGCCGATTTCTGCCGCGGGTTGAGGAGCTCGACGTCGGGTCCGACCGCCTGCTCGATGTCGAGCTCGGGGGCCCTGCTATCCACATAAAGTATCGTGTGAGTCATGTTGTGATCCCGTTGACTAAGAGTGCCTAAACTTCCGGCTAGCCGCACTTCTTCCCGGCGCGGATCTCCTGCACGCTGAGCGGCCCACATTGGTCGGCTCTGACCGACGCGATAATCTGAATGAGATTGGGATCGGGCTGCTTCTCCGCTTTTGTCATGCGACGCAGCGGAAATCCCGCCTCCACCAGCGCGACGGCAATGTCCTGAAGATCCGCCTCCGACACGTTGCTGCCATGCGCGATGGTATCAGGAGCTCGGTTCAGCAGCTGCGAGCTGCCGAGCTCCGTCTCGAGCTTGAATCCCAGCTTCCTCAGCGCGTCCTCGACGATCGTGCGATCCGACTCGCGGTAAAAACGAATGCGCACGCCCGCCAGATTGCGATAACGGCGCGCGCTTTCCGTCTGAAGCTCGAGCTCCTTGTGGGCCTTCGCGATTTCCGTCTGCAGGCGCTCCTTTTCCGCACGGGCCTTCACGAGATCGGCACCGAGCGTTTTCAGGTCACCGCTGACGGTCGTGCGTTCGTCGAGCAGGCGTCCGACTTCGGCGCGCTCCGCCTGCAGCTTGTCGTGCAACTCCACGGATTGCCAGCTCAAGTAGGCGAAGACCAAGAGCGGCAACATCGTGACCGCCCACGCGAGCGCAATCAGCTGCTTCTGCCGCCGCACGAGCGGCGACGCCTTCTCCGTCGACTTGGGATCGACGATCATCCCGTGGCCCTCACACCGGGAAGCTCCAGAGCGACACTGAGACACGCCAGCCACGACACGAATACCGCAATCGTGAGCGCGCACGGAAACACCCAGAGCGTCTGCGGGAGCACCGGGAAGAATGCGCGAGCGACGACAGCCAGCATCGTCACGGCGAAGAGAACGATCCAGATCAGCCTGAGCTGAGGCGCCAGCGCGGCGGCGATCGCGGTGCGACGTTCGGTGCGGGGCGGCGGCCCGGGGAAGAGCTCGGTTTCGATTCGGGTGATCAGGTCTTTCGAATCGCGTGCGAAATAATCGCGGTCGATGGGATAGCCCTGGATGCGCGAGAGTGGTGCCAGCTCGTCGGGCAATTCCGCCGGCACCTGGCGTAAACCATCGAAGAACACCGGCACGATGCGCCGCTCCCGCTCCAGCGCGATTGCGATCTCGCGGCGCACCCAGTCGTTGTTCTCGTACAGCCGCCGCCGGCCTTCCTCATCGACCGCCCAATGTTTACCTATGAGCGCAAGCACCACATGCGATTGCGAGAGGCTGCCGCGGATGCGATCGACGTAGTCCTCGCCAGGCAGGATGCCTTGCCGATCGAGAAATACGACGTGCTCGGCGTCACTCAGGGATTTCGCGATCAGATCGGCATCCGCGCCGGTGTCTCTTTTTCTATAGCTGATGAAAAACCTTGCCATCGCGACTTTATGAAACGAACTTCAGCGCGCCAGCGGATCCGGCCGGACCTGGAAGCGCACGACTTTCGGCCGGTTCTCCTTGCCGCCTTCGAGATGGAACATAGCGACGAACTTGCCGTCGACGAGCGCGAGCAGCGGGTCGTTCAGATTGCCCGTCGCGATGGCACGTTCGCCCCGAGCCCCGATGTGTTGAACTGATCGACCCACGTGTAATAGCTCGCTTCGGCTCCAAGTCAGTATAGTTCAGTTCCGCCGCGGCTTGACCCCCGCGCGCAGTTGCCCGAAGCTCTCGCGGAGAGGAGGATCCCGTCATGCCAGAAGGGCTCAGGCTCGCCACACCATCGGTCCGCGACCGCGTCACCGCACAGGAATGGGAAACGCGCGTGGATCTCGCTGCGTGCTACCGCCTCGCGGCGCATTACCGCATGACCGATCTCATTTACACGCACATCTCGGCGCGAGTGCCCGGCCCCGAGCATCACTTTCTCATCAACGCGTTCGGGCTGCTATGGAGCGAGATCAGCGCATCCACACTCGTCAAAGTCACGCTCGATGGCGACATCGTCGACGATCCGACGGGAAGTGGGATCAATCGGGCGGGCTATGTGATCCACGGCGCCGTCCACCGTGCGCGGCCCGACATTCAGTGTGTGATGCACACGCATACGGCGGCGGGCATTGCGGTATCGGCACAGGAGCAAGGCCTGCTGCCGATTTCCCAGCATGCGATGCGCTTTACGAGCTCGGTCGGCTACCACGATTACGAAGGCCTCGCGCTCGAGCTCGACGAGCAGAAGCGGCTCGTGCGTGATCTCGGCAGCCATAAAGCGATGATTCTGCGCAATCACGGGCTGCTCACCTGCGGTGAATCGATTCCCGAAGCGTTCGATCTCATGTACTACCTCGAACGTGCGTGTCAGACGCAGATCAATGCCGCGGCGGGAGGCGCAAAGCTGAGAGTCCCGGCGCGTGAAGTGGCGGAGAAAACCGCGGCGCAATTCAAAGGGCTCCCGTACAAGCAGAAAAGAACGGAGTGGAAAGCGCACCTGCGGATGCTCGACGCGATGGATCCGTCGTATAGAACATAAAAACGCGGCTCCAACAAAAAACGTCTCCCGAGGAGAATTCGATGCTGAAGTGTTTCATGCATCCTGCAGTCACTGCGTCAGTCTCTCTGCTCATGATGACCGGCGCGTATGCCGCAACCACGTGGAAGCCCGAAAAGCCCGTCGAGCTCATCGCGACCAATGCACCGGGCGGCGGCTCCGATCGCATCCTGCGAATCATGTCGAACGTGCTGCAGGAACGAAAGCATTTGACGGTGCCCGCGAACGTCGTCAACAAACCCGGCGCCGGCGGCAGCGTTGCATACGCGTACCTGAATCAGCATCCGGGCGACGGCCATTTTCTCGTGCTCGGCAGTAAAGCGATCCTGACGAACAACATCACGGGCCGCGGCCCCAGCTTCAACGAGTTCAGCATCCTTGCGCATCTCTTCAGCGAATACATTTCGGTCACGGTCAGACCCGATTCGCCGATCAGGACGGGGAAGGATTTGATCGAGCGGGCGAGAAAAGACCCTGGATCCGTGAGCTTCGGTGTCGCGACAAGTCTCGGCGGCTCGAATCATCAGGCCGCAGCTACGGCCCTCAAAGCAGCCGGCATAGACATTCGCAAGATGCGCGTCGTGATCTTCCCGTCCGGCGGCGCGGCCACGACCGCAATGCTCGGCGGTCACGTCGACGCCGTGCCGATCACCGCCGCATTCGCCGCTTCGATGGCGAAGCAGGGACAAGTCCGTGTCGTTGCCGTCGCAGCACCGACGCGCATGCCCGGCGTCCTCGCGGATGTGCCGACCTGGCGTGAGCAGGGTTTCGATGCGGTGGTAACCAACTGGCGCATCATGCTCGGCCCGAAAGGCATGAGCGAAGCGCAAATCGGTTACTGGGAAGAAGCCCTGCGGCGTCTCAACGATTCCGACGAGTGGAAGAAAGAGCTCGAGGCGAACGCGTGGATGAGCGAGTTCATGCGGAGCGCGGAAACACGAAAATTCCTGGAGCGGGAGAACGCCGAGGTGCGTGCATTCCTGGTGGATCTCGGGCTGGCGAAGTAACTCTCGCACCCCCGCATTTTCTTGTGATGATCCAGGCGCAAAGCCTTCAATTCCTTTGCACGGATCAAACAATCCTCGCTGCCGCGTGTTCAGCTCCTGACGCGGCGGACGATACTGGTGGAAGGCCCTGCGAATCGATCGCCATGTTTCGCGAAGGCCGCATGAATCGTCCATCCGTTCCCAGCCCCACAGCCTCCAGGAGCCTTCATGAAAGTCAAAGCCATCTGCGCCGCGGTTGCACTCGTCGCGGCCGGTGGGTCGTACGCAGCGACACAGGACAACTACCCCACGAAGCCGATCCGGCTGGTCGTGCCGTTCACACCGGGCGGCAGCACGGACATCCTTGCACGCCTCGTCGCAAAACAGATCACCGACACGTTCGGAAAGCAGTGCATCATCGACAACCGGCCCGGCGCCGGCGGAGTGATCGGCATGGAGATCGCCGCTCGTGCCGCACCCGACGGCTACACGCTCGTGATGGGCCACATCGGAACGCTCGCGGTGAATCCGGCGCTGTATTCGAAATTGAGTTACGACCCGGTCAACGATTTCCAGCCGATCACACTGGTCGCGATGATCCCGAACATGCTGAGCGTCAACCCGAAGGTGCCTGCGAAGAGCGTCAAGGAGATCATCGCGCTCGCGCAGGCAAAGCCCGGGTCGGTCAACTACGGCTCGGGCGGCAACGGTTCGGCCGCGCACCTCGCAACCGAATACTTCGGGCTCATGACCAAGACGGATCTCGTCCATATCCCGTACAAGGGTACTGCGCCCGCGGTCACCGACGTGATCGCCGGTAATATTTCGATGATCCTCACAGGCGTGCCGCCGCAGCTGTCGTTCGTCAAAGCCGGACGGCTACGGCCGATTGCCGTCGCGACGGCGAAGCGTTTGCCGATGTTCCCCGACGTACCGACCATCGGAGAAACGGTGAAAGGTTACGAAGCGACGCAGTGGTACGGAATACTCGCGCCGGTCAAGGTGCCGAAGCCGTACATCGAGAAGCTCAACACCGCTATCGTGAAGGCGCTCCACAGCAGCGATGCGAAAGCGCTTCTCTCGGCCGAAGCTGCGGAACCGGTCGGCAATTCGCCGGACGAGTTCGGGCGCTTCATCAAGTCCGAGATGGCGCGGTGGGCGCCGGTCGTCAAACAGTCGGGTGCGAAGGCCGAGTAGCAGCACCGCCGGGCTCGCAACGACAGGCAACTATCCGGGACGGACTCGGTCCGTCCCCGCGCCGCCCCCCCCCGCAATATGATCGATTGAAGCTGGGCGACCCCCAGCGGCTTCGTCACGTGTGTGCGTCAAAGTGCGCGCCGAGGGCGACGCTTGTCTTTCTCGCCTCCCCCGCGCACGCGGGCGTATCTTTGTGATAATGCAGCCACAAGACGGCTAATCCGCCGTCAAACACCAAGGAGGAATCTGATGCGTCGTGCTGGACCAGCAGTCGTGCTGTTCTTTGCCGTGTGCTCCCTTCAGAGCGCGGCAGCGGGCGCAGCTCAAAGCGCAAAGGAATATCCCACAAGGCCGATCCGCGTCGTCGTTCCGCAGACGGCCGGCTCTTCGACGGACACCATGACTCGCGTGCTCGCAGCAAAAATGGGCGAACTATTCGGCCAGCAGCTCGTCATCGACAACCGCACCGGCGTCGGCGGTGTCGTCGGCGGCTCGATCGTCGCGCAGTCGGATCCCGACGGCTACACGCTGCTCTGCGCGGCGACCCCTTCGCAGGTGATCGGGCCGCAGCTCTACAGGAAGAGCATGACCTACGACACGTTGACCGCTTTCACGCCGATCGGCCAGTTCGCCGTCACGCAGAACGTGCTCGTGGCGAATCTGAAGGCGCCCTTCAACAGTGTGAAAGAGCTGATCGCGCATGCGCGGTCGAATCCCGGGAAGATCCACTTCGGCAACGCCGGCACCGGTTTCCAGAGCCATCTCGCCGGCGTGCTGTTCACGCACGCAGCCAGGATCGAAGTGCTGCACGTCGCCTACAAAGGC
>DASRIK010000529.1:0-6120 GCA_035650035.1 Burkholderiales bacterium
ACGGCCTGTAATCAGCAGCGTAAGTGGATCGAACGGGGGCTGCGCCCGATCGACATCGCGGTGAACCTCTCACCGAGACAGTTCGTGCATCGACAACTCGTGCAGGATGTGATGCGCGTGTTGTCGCTCACCCACTGTAACGCGAGCTCGCTCGTATTCGAGATCACGGAGAGTACCGTGATGCACAACCCGGGCCGCGCCGTCGCGCTGCTCAACGAGCTGAAGGAAATGGGCATCCGCTTCGCGATCGACGATTTCGGGACCGGCTATTCGTCGCTCGCGTACCTCAAGCGCTTCCCGATCGACTGCCTGAAGATCGACCGTTCGTTCGTCGTCGACATTCCGCGGGACGCCGGAAATACGGCTATCACGCACGCGATCGTCGCGATGGCGCACAGTCTCGGCCTCAAAGTGATCGCGGAAGGTGTCGAGACGCTCGAACAGCTCGCGTTCCTGCGCGAGCATGGCTGTGACGAGGTGCAGGGATACTACTTCAGCGAAGCCGTCCCGGAAGCCGAGGCGACCGTGCTGCTGGAGAAATCCTGCGGCGTGCAGCAGTGGTCGAACGTCACGCCGCTCGAGCGCGCCCGACGCACAAAGAAGTGACTCTTTGCGGCAGCCGCATCACTTGTGCCGCTATTGATCCGGCCTCGCGCCCGAGATCTTCACCACCTTCGCCCATTTGGCGATATCCGCATTGAGATACCGCTCGAACTCGCCAGCTGACATCGACATCGGGATCGCGCCCTGTTCCTGCCAGCTCTTGCGCACTTCCGGCCGGTTGACGATTTTCGTGATCTCGCCGTTCAGTCTGTCGATCGCGGGCTTCGGCGTTCCCGCCGGTGCCATGATACCGAGCCAGATCGTCGCTTCGTAGCCTTTGACGCCGCCTTCGGACACCGTCGGCGTGTCCGGCATGATGTTGGAGCGCTTCGAACCGGTGGTGGCGAGCGCGCGCACTTTGCCGGATTTTGCAATCGGTGCCATGGTCGTGATCGCATCCGTCATCATTTCCACCTGCCCGCTCATCACGCTCGTGCGCGCTTCACCGCTGCCCTTGTGCGGCACGTGCACGATGTCGACGCCCGCCATCGCCTTGAAGAGCTCGCCGGCCATGTGATACGGCGTGCCCGTACCGGAGGACGCGTAGTTGAGACCCCGCGGCTTGGATTTGGCGAGCTGCACGAGCTCTTTCACCGTGCGCACCGGCAGTGAGGGATGGACCACCATCAGGAGATCCGAATAGTTCACGGGCGCGACGGCAGCGAAATCCTTCATGAGCGTGAACGGCTTCTTCGGCACGAGCGATTCGTTCACCGTATGCGTATTCGACATCATGAGGAGCGTGTGGCCGTCAGCCGGCGCTTTGGCGACGATGTCCGTGCCGACGATCGAGCCCGCGCCTGGGCGATTCTCCACGACGAAAGCCTGCCCCAGCGTTTCCTGCAATCGCGCACCGAGAAAGCGCGCATAGATGTCGGCCGGGCCGCCTGCGCCGAACGGGACGACGACGCGTACCGGTTTCGCGGGATAAGCGTGCCCTGAGCTTGTCGAAGTGGTTTGCGCCGGCGCAAGTGGCGCCTGCACCATGCATACGGCGGCGCAGGCGAGCGCGGGAAAGAAGTGCTTACGTGCGGCAGAAAAACGCATCATGTTCCTCCTCGGGATTTGGGTGTTGTCGGTGCTCCTGACGCTCGGCAGGATACACGGCGAGAACCGGGAAGCAGCTAGACGGCCGAAGAGGAGCCGCCGCGATGACCCTGGGTGTGTTGCTGCGCGCCCGAGAGGCGACGCAGCCTTTCCTCGATGGTTTCGGGAACGGGAGAAGGCTTGAGCGCTTCGGCCACGATCGCGGCGTAGCCCGCACGACCGTCCCTGATCTCGTTGTACTCGCGGAACGTGCGGTCGAGATAGCTCTTCACCTGCGCCTGCGTGCGCATGAGCTCGCGGGCAGCGCCGAGCGTCGGATCCGGCTTCGCTGAAGAGGCGGCGTCTGCCCCGTTTTCCTCGCGGCGCCCGTAGGCGCTCCACGGCGACTTGTTCATGCTGTCGATCGCCCCTTGACCTTGCACTTCGCACACACCGATTGGGCCGCCTATTATGCATATGGCCTGCAACGCGTCAATGACGCGGTGCAGCGACCCGTCAGGAAAGTCCCTCATTCCGCAGTAAAATCACTCGTCTGCTTTCCCTGGATCAAACATGGAAACCCTCGAACAGACGGCCTTGCGCGTCGTCCCACTGGGCGGGAGCATCGCCGCCGACATCGTTGGTATCGACCTTTCGCAGCCGCTCGACGACACGCGGTTCAACTTTATTTTTGACGCCTGGATGCGCCATCTTGTTCTGCGCTTCCGCGGTCAGGACCTGACGAAAGACGAGCTGCTTGCGTTCAGCGCCCGTTTCGGGGAGCTCGACAAAGCGCCGATCAACATCAAAGGCGAGCCGTGGATTGCCGGATATCCGCATCTCGCCGTGATGTCGAACGTCATCGTCGACGGTCAGCCGGTCGGAAGCCTGGGATATGGCGAAGCGGTATGGCATACGGACATGTCGTACAACGAGATCACGCCTTCAGCCGCGCTCCTGTACGCACAGGAGGTGACGAAAACCGGCGGTGAGACGGGTTTCATCAGCATGTATCACGCGTACGAGACGTTGCCCGCCGATCTCAAGGCGGCGATCGAAGGCCGCTCGATCAAGCATGACGCAAGCCGCAACAGCGCGGGCGAGCTTCGGAAAGGCTACAAAGAGATCGTTGATCCGCGCGAAGCGCCCGGCGCGCTCCATCCGATGGTCGTGCGGCATCCGGTGACCGGACGTTACGCGCTGTACCTCGGCCGCCGGCCCTTGAGCTACATCGTCGGTCTGCCGCTCGAAGAGAGCGAAGCGCTTCTCGATCGGCTATGGACGCACGCGACGAATGCCGAGCACGCGTGGTTTCAGAAGTGGAGCGTCGGCGACCTGCTGATGTGGGACAACCGGTGTGTCATGCACAAGCGCACCGCGTTCGATGCGAACGAGCGGCGCTTCATGCTTCGCACGCAGGTGAAAGGATCTACGCCGACAGCGTAGACGCGTAACGCGAACAGTCGTTACGCCGGAGGCCGCATCGGTACACGCTGCCACGGGCTGCGGCACTCCCTGACGTACGGATAGTAAGTCTTCGAGTCCGGACAGTAATACCAGTACGGCTCGACGGGCGCTCCCGGCGCCGCGTGCGGCTCGCTTCGTTCGATATACACCGGCGGCGCAGGGGGCGCGGCAACGACGGGCGGCGGGTAGTAGTAAACCGGCGGCGGGTAATACCATGCAGGCGGATAGACCGGAAAGCCGAACGCAAAACCGAAACGCACACCGTGCGCGGCGGCGCTGCCGCTCGCAAGCAAGCCGACCAAGAGGACCAGCGCACAGGCAAGTCGAATGCGGGTCATGGCTGCACCTCCGTAAGAGACTTCAGGCGCGGAACAATTTTCGCGCGTATCGCCGGTCGGATCAATCGAATGATGGGGTGTGCACGGACCGTGGCAGACGCGCGTTTCGTACCTGTATGCTTCGCCCCATAACCATGAGGAGACCACGATGAAACTCAGCGCGATGCGAAGGCTTTTGACAGGGGTGATTCCGGTCAGTGCGCTCGTCTGCGGCGCAGCGATCGGCGCGCCGGCGCAGGACGGTAAGCCGGACCCCAACTATCCGTCACGTCCCATACGCTTCATTACGCCAGCAGCGCCGGGCGGCACGACGGACTTCCTTGCGCGACTTTTCGCCAACAGGCTTACCGAAACGATGAAGCAGCAGTTCATCGTCGACAACCGCGCCAGCGCGTCCGGCGTGCTCGCGGCCGAGCTCACGGCGAACGCGGCGCCAGACGGCTACACGCTCTTCGTGCCCTACCACCAGCACACGATCAACGCGGCGCTGCTATCCAAGCTTCCGTATCATCCGGTCAACGATTTCACGCCCATCACGCAGCTCACGGCCGCCGCGCTGATGCTGGTTGTCCATCCGTCGAGCCCGCCGAAGACCTTCAAGGAATTCATGGAGTGGACGAAGAACTTCAAGGGCGACCTGAACTTCGGCTCCGCCGGGATAGGAAGCGGTGGCCATCTCGCCGGCGAGCTCTACAAGCTCATGACGGGTGTGAAAGCGACGCACATTCCGTATAAAGGTACGGGACCGGCCACTACGGCGTTGCTGGGGCAGGAGTATCACTTCAACTTCATGGGTCTCTCCGCGTCCACAAAGCTCGTGTCCGGGGGCCGCCTGAAAGGCCTCGCCGTGACATCGCTCAAACGCCTGGATTCGATGCCGGACATTCCTACGGTGGCGGAATCGGGAATACCCGGTTTCGAAGTGGTCGGCTGGTACGGCGTGTTTGCGCCGCCCAAGCTCCCCAAACCGCTGCTCACGCGTATCCACGACGAGATCATCAAGGTCCTGAAGGAGCCGGAGATGCAAAAGGCGATCTTCAACCAGGGCGCGACCCCCGTGGGCAACTCTCCCGAGGAATTCAGGAAATACCTGCTCGCCGACATGGAGAAATGGAAAAAAGTGGTGAAGGCGAGCGGCGCCAAAGCGTTCTAGGAGCTCCATGACACACGCACTGCACAGACACAGCCTCGACGCCGAGTTTCCCGTCGCCGTCAAAGGCGACGGCGTATATCTCATCGATCGCGACGGCAAGCGCTATCTCGACGGCTCGTGTGGCGCGGCGGTGTCGTGTCTCGGGCACAGCAACGAGCGCGTGCGCAATGCGATCAAGGCACAGGTCGATGCGCTCGAGTTCGCGCATACGCGCTTCTTCACGAACGAGCCGATGGAAGCACTCGCGGAAGATCTTCTGGCCGATGCGCCAGCCGGGCTCACTAAAGCGTGGTTTACATGCGGCGGCTCGGAATCGGTAGAAGCGGCGCTGAAAATCACGCGGCAGTATTTTGTCGAGACAGGTCAGCCGCAGCGGCGGCACGTGATCGGGCGACTGCAGAGCTATCACGGCACGACGGCAGGCGCACTTTCCGCCGGCGGCAATATCGGGCGCCGCGCCGTTTTCGAACCGTTGCTGCTCGGCGCGATGCATCATGTCTCGCCGTGCTTTGCATATCGGGGGCAGCGCGAGGACGAGACCGAGGCCGCGTACGGCCGGAGGGTTGCGGACGAGCTCGAAGCGAAAATCCTCGAGCTCGGGCGCGATACGGTGGCGGCGTTCGTTGCGGAGACGGTGGTCGGGTCGACGCTCGGTTGCGTGCCTGCCGTTCCAGGATATTTCCGACGCATCCGGGAGATCTGCGATCAGTACGGGGTGCTGCTGATCCTCGACGAAGTCATGTGCGGCATGGGTCGCACGGGACGGCGATACGCCTGCGAAGACGAAGGCATCGCGCCGGATTTCATCGCGCTCGCGAAAGGGCTGTCCGGTGGTTACCTGCCGCTCGGCGCTGTGCTCATTGCCGACAAAGTGCACAAGGCCATCGAATCCGGTTCGAATGCGGTGATGCACAGCCATACCTACACGGGGCATCCCATGTCCTGTGCCGCTGCACTTGCCGTGCAGCAGGAGGTCCGCGAACGCGATCTCCTCGCGAACGTCCGCAAAATGGGCGGCATGCTGAAAAGCGCGCTGAGCGAGCAGTTCGGCACGCACCGCTACGTAGGCGACATTCGCGGGCGTGGGCTTTTCCTCGCGCTCGAGCTCGTGCGCGACCGCCGGACGAAAGAGCCTTTCGACGCGGAACTGAAGCTTGCCGAGCGCATACGCGTGCGCGCGATGGAAAACGGGCTGATCTGCTATCCGATGGGCGGGGTCGTCGACGGCAAGCGCGGCGAGAACGTGATGATCGCGCCGCCGTTCATCATCGAAGAGCGGCACGTGTTCGAGCTCGTGGACAAGCTCAACAGGACTCTGGAGGACGTGCTGGCCTGACCTGCTCTGACGAGACCTGCTCGGTGTCTCGTCAGTTTCTCGCGATGGGCGTGAGCATGGTCTCGCGGCGTTCGCCTGCACGCGTGTAGACGATGTTGATTGCGACGTCCGGCTTCAGCGCATCGAGCGCGTACGTGTAGTCGTATATGTTCGCGATCGTCTGGCCCGCGATCTCGACGATCACGTCGCCTTTCTGA
>DASRIK010000530.1:0-5616 GCA_035650035.1 Burkholderiales bacterium
ACACCATTCGTCGTCGAGAATCGCCCCGGCGGCGGCACGAACATCGGCGCGGAAGTTGCGGCACGCGCGGCACCCGATGGCTACACGCTCTTCATGGCGTCGACTTCACAGGCGGTCAACGTCACGCTCTATCCCAGGCTCACTTACGATCTTTTCAAGGATTTCGCGCCCGTCACGCTCGTGGCCATCAACCCGAACGTCCTGGTGGTGCATCCGTCGTTGCCGGTAAAAACGGTGAAAGACCTCGTCGCGCTCGCGAAGCGCAAGCCCGGTGCGCTGAGCTATGCGTCTTCCGGCAGCGGCACCAGCTCCCACCTGGCGGCGGAGCTCTTCAAGTTGATTGCAGGCATCGACATCGTGCATGTGCCCTATAAAGGCGCAGGCCCCGCGCTCACGGCGCTCCTCGGTGGACAGGTCGAGCTCTTCATCACCAATACCGCGGCCGCGTCGCACCACATCAAGTCCGGTAAGCTCCGGTCTCTCGCCGTCACGACCGATCGTCGCCTCCCGGGAATGCCGGGCGTGCCAACGATGCAGGAAGCAGGGGTGCCGGGCTACGAGGTGAGCGCGTGGACCGGTATGCTGGCGCCTGCCGCTACCCGAAGCGAGATCATTGCGCTGCTCAACAGGGAAACACGCGAGGCGATCAAGGACGTATCGAAGCGTCTCGCGGAACTGGACGCTGTACCGGCGCCGACGACGCCGGAAGAGTTTTCGACTTTCTTGCGCGGTGAAGTCATGAAATGGGAGTCCGTGGTCAAGCGCTCGGGTGCGCGCGTCGAGTAACCTGGTTCGATAGGATGGTTTCGGAGAAAAAATGAAAGCAGCTTATTTCATGAAGCATGGCGGTCCGGAAGTGTTGCAGTACGGCGAGGTCCGCGATCCGGTCGCGCGACCGGGTGAAGTGGTCGTCGACGTGCACGCGGCGAGCGTGAACGGCGCCGACTGGAAAACCCGCGTCGGTCAGTACAGGAAAATCACCGAATTTCCGTACATTCCGGGGCGCGACTTTTCGGGCGTCGTGAGCGAGCTTGGCGAAGGCGTGAAGGACTTCAAGATCGGCGATCCGGTGTTTGGCGTGGTCGAGCAAACGGATGAAGCCACTTACGCCGAGAAAGTCGCCATCAAGGCGTCCATCGTGGCGAAGAAGCCCGAACGTCTATCGCACATCGAGACGGCCGCGGTTGGACTGATCGGCCTCACGGCGATCGTGTCGATCGAAGACACGCTCAAGCTCAAACGGGGAGAGACGATCCTGATCCAGGGCGGCGCCGGCGGCGTCGCGAGCTTCGCCATACAGCTTGCGAAGCACATCGGCGCACACGTCATCACCACCGCAAGCGCGGCCAATCACGATTATCTGCGGAGTCTCGGCGCGGATCGGATCATCGATTACAACGCGGAGGACTTCACGACGGTCGTGTCCGGCTGCGATGCGGTCTTCGATACCGTCGGTGGCGATGTCGCGACACGCTCGTCTGCCGTGCTGCGGCCGGGCGGTCGCGCGGCGTTCATCGCGTCCGGCGGTACGGCACCGCCCTCGCCGCGGCCGGATGTCGCGTCGCTCCGTCCGAAAGTGGGACGCGATCGCGCGCATCTCGAGCGCATCGTGGAGCTTGTCATCAGCGGTGCCGTGCGCCTCCCCGAAATCAAGGTCTATCCATTGTCAGAGGCGGCGGCGGCGCACAAGGTGAGCGAAGGCCGGCACCTGCGCGGAAAGCTCGTGTTCGAAGTGCGTTGACACCATCGGTGTCGGCACGAGGCGCGGGTAACCGCGCCGTTTGGAGGAGCTGAGGGTGGCCGTTTACGGAATCGATCACGTTCAACTCGCCATGCCCGCTGGCGGTGAACAGCTGGCGCGCCGTTTTTACGGCGAGGTTCTTGGGCTCGCGGAAATTCCGAAGCCGCCGAATCTCGCGGCGCGTGGGGGTGCCTGGTTCCAGTGTGGTCCTCTGCAACTCCATCTTGGCGTCGAGGCTGACTTTCGTCCGGCCAGGAGAGCGCATCCGGCTCTTCTCGTCAGGGACCTCGGAGAGATTATCGAAACGCTGACTGCCGCAGGCTTCGAAGTGAAATACGATTCAGAGCCGGTTCAGGGTTTCGATCGCGCCTTTACTGCGGACCCGTTTGGCAATCGCATCGAGCTCCTTCAGGCTCACGCCGGAAGCCGCTAGAGGTCGACACGAGCACGTACAGTGCCAGCATCTGCATGCAGTACCAGCATCTCGTCTGAATTTCGTTGTGTTTCGCTTTAGAAATGCTCTATTCGCAGCGGGGCACCAATACGCGCTGGCTCAACCTAACACGACTGCAGCATGCAGTTGCCGACGGCGGCTTTCTCTGTCCGCAGCGCAGCCGTTCCCGGTCACACTTCCGTCACATTTACGAAAGGTGTTGATCTTGTTCATCGTTCAAGCGCTCTTGCTCGCCAGAACCGAATACATCGTGTACTTCCTCTTGTCGACCTGGTTCGAGTCGCTCGCGCACAATGGATCCGCCGGCAGGATTCCAGATGAGGTGAAGGCATTTCCCCTCCGCGACGCCGCCGACCTGAGCCGCCGTCTTGCCGTCGTGCGGCAGGAGCTCTGCCGCCGCGAATTGCATACTCACCCGAACGTTCGTGCTCTCCGGGATGCGGCCGCCGTGCTGGCAGTCGCATGCGAAAAGCTCCGGGAGTTATCGAAGTCCAGGCGTGCCACCGATGGATCCAGAGACTTCGCAGTACTGTTCACGCGAGATCGCCGGGCGGCTCCTCGACACAATGACCGAAGGCAGCGCACCGAGCACCGGAACATGACATAGAATCCCGAGCATGAGCGATCCCGTTCGCATTCACATGCGTATCCCGGGCACCGCGCCGATGCCCGCGCTGATGCAGCTCATCGAGAGCATCGAAGCGGCCGGCTTCGACGGCATCGGCGTCCTCGACAGTCAGCTGATCGCACGAGATACGTTCATCACGCTCGCCCAGGCGGCCACTCGCACGAAGCGACTGCAGTTGTTCCCCGCGGTGACCAATCCGTTTACGCGTCATCCGTCGGTGCTCGCGAGCGCGATCCAGACGGTCGAAGAAATGGCACCGGGCCGCGTAAAGTTCGTCATCGGCACCGGCTTCACGTCCGCGAGCACGATCGGGCGCAAACCTGCGACGCTCGCTGAGATGCGATCATGCATCGGCACGGTGAAAGCGCTGCTCGCCGGCGAGACGACTGACTGGAACGGCGCGCCTGGACGCCTTGCTTTCGCCTCCGGACGCCGCATTCCTGTGCTGATGGCAGGCTCGGGTCCGAAAGCGATCGCCACGGCCGGTGAAGTCGCAGACGGTGCGGTACTGATGGTGGGCTTCAACCGCACGCTCGTCGAAGGAGCGCTCGAGCATCTCGAAAGCGGCGCGCGCCGCGCCGGTCGGCGTGTCGAAGACCTCGAGCTCATCTGGGCGGTGCGCATGGGCACGGCCGCAACCATGGCGGAGGCGCGCAGGCAGGCACGGCCCACCGCGGTTCACTGGGCCATTCGCTGGGAAGGACAGTGGCTCGAGCGCGCGGGCATTCGCACGCCGAAGCTCCAGGCCCCGGAGGCAGTGTGGAAAATCTATCCCGATTTGTCGCATGCGGAGGACTGGGAAGCCGCGATCGAGGCGACATCCTTCGTTTCCGACGAGCTCGTGGGGGAGATGTGCGATGCGCTCGGTCTGGTCGGCACACCCGAATACTGCGCCGATCGCATCATCGAGATGACGAAGCTCGGCGTCCGAAACATCTATCTCATGCCGTTTCAGACGTTCGCGACGCCCGAGTCCGAAATCCCCGCGTTCCGTGACGTGATCTTTCCGCGTCTGCGCGCTGCGGGGCTGCGCTAGTCGAACCTGACTCCGGATTTGACGATCGCGCCCCAGCGCTCGATATCGTCGCGCATCTGCTTCGCAAGCGCTTCGGGCGATGACGGCGAGGCCACGAAGCCATTACTGCTCATCGTGCGCCTCACTTCAGCCGTGTTGAGGATACGCGTGACTTCCGCGTTCAATCGCTCGACCACGGCTCTTGGTGCAGCGGCGGGCGCATACATCGCGGCCCAGCCGGACACATCGAAACCGGGATAGGTTTCCGCGAGCGCCGGAACGGCCGGCAGTTCTTCGTAGCGTGACGGATCCATCACCGCGAGTACGCGCACGCGGCCGCTTTTGATGAATGGCATCACGGCCGCCAGACTCGCAACACACACCGGAATCTGACCACTCACCAGATCGACCACCGACGGACCGCCGCCCTTGTACGGCACGTGCAGCATCTCGATGCCTGCGCGTTGCTTGAGCAGCTCGCCGCCGAGATGGTGTGGAGTGGCAACGCCGGGCGTGCCGAAGCTCAGGCTTTTCGGATGGGCCTTCGCATATCGGGCGAACTCCGCGGCGGTGCGCACGGGAAGCGAAGGATGTACCGAAAGCGACAGGACACCGCGATAGACCATCGATACCGGCACGAAATCGGTCATCGGGTCGAACGGCAGCTTCGGAAACACCACCTTGTTCGAAGCCTGGCTCGCGGTGTTCAAGAGCAGCGTATAGCCGTCAGGCGTTGCCTTGGCGACGAGCTCCGCACCGATCATGCCGGTTGCACCGGGGCGATTGTCGACGATGAAAGTCTGACCCATCGCCTCGGTGAGTTTCTGCGCGAGTAGACGCGCCGCGATGTCGGTCGCCGAGCCTGGCGGCCACGGGACGATTATTCTGACCGGTTTCGCCGGATAGAGCTGAGTGCTCGTCTGTGCGGCCGCGTGCCCCACCAGCGCCGTAGCGCCGAATGCAGCGAGCAATCTGCGGCGGGATCGATCGACCTCTCGGCCATTGCCGCTTGCACGCTTGTTCATGTGCTCCTCCTCTTTGTTATCTCAATCCGCCTTGATGCCGTTCTCCCGAATGATCTTGCCCCATTTCGCGACCTCTTTGCGGTTCGCCTCCGCGAACTGCTCGGGGGTGTTCGCAACCGGAATCGCGCCCACTCCAGCGAGCCGCGTCACGGAATCCGGGGCCATGATTATTTGCGCCAATTCGCTGTGGAGCTTGCTGACGATCGGCCGCGGCGTGCCGGCCGGAGCGAGCAGGCCGTAAATCGTGACCGACTCGAAGCCCGCAAATCCCGATTCGTTGAGCGTGGGCAGATCCGGAAAAAGCGGCAGGCGCGCCATCGAAGCAACCGTGATCGGCCGCAGTTTGCCCGCCTTGATGTGCCCCAGGAATACGCCCGTGTTCGCGAAGAGGAGATCGGTCTCGCCGCCCAGCATCGCGGAGACGGCGGGCCCCGCGCCTTTGAACGGTACGTGCAGCACTTTCATCCGTGCTTCCAATGCGAACATCACCATGGCGACGTGACCCGCGGAGCCGTTTCCCGACGATGCCCAGTTGATCTTTCCCGGGTTCGCCTTGCCGTACGCGACGAGCTCCTGGACTGTCTTCGGTGGAAAGGACGGGTGAGCCACCAGCATGTTCGGGACGTTCACGAAATTCGTGACCGGCGCGTAATCCTTCGCCGGGTCGTAAGGCACCTTGTCGTAGAGAAGCGTGGGAAAGATGTGTGTGTTGTTCGAGCCCACGAGCAGCGTATAGCCGTCGGGCGCCGCGCG
>DASRIK010000531.1:0-5613 GCA_035650035.1 Burkholderiales bacterium
CTTCAGGAACGTGCCGCTGATCGTGCAGATGTTCCTGTGGTTCTTCGTGGTGCCCGAGCTGCTGCCCACCGCGCTCGGCGACTGGGTCAAGCAGATGCCGCCGCCGTGGGGCTCCTACCTGCCGGCGGTGATGTGCCTCGCCATCTTCACCTCGGTGCGCGTCGCCGAGCAGGTGCGCGCCGGCATCAACTCGCTGCCGCGCGGCCAGCGCATGGCCGGCATCGCCACCGGCCTCACCGAAGCGCAGGCCTACCGCTACGTGATCCTGCCGCAGGCCTTCCGCATCATCCTGCCGCCGCTCACCTCCGAGTTCATGAACGTGATCAAGAACTCCTCGGTGGCGCTGACCATCGGTCTGCTCGAGCTCACCGGGCGCGCGCGCGCGATGCAGGAGTTCAGCTTCCGCGTGTTCGAGGCGTTCACCGCCGCCACGGTGATCTACCTGCTCACCAACCTGGTGGTGGTGCTCGCCATGCGCGCGCTGGAGAAGAAAGTGCGCGTGCCGGGCCTGATCGCGGCCGGCGCTGGCCCGCAGGCGGGGCACTGATGTTCGAAGGCTACGACTTCGACGTCATCCAGCGATCGTGGGCGTACCTGTTCCGCGAAGGCATGACGTTCACGGTGACGCTCACGCTGATGGCGATGACGGGCGGCATCGTGTTCGGCACGCTGCTCGCGATGATGCGGCTGTCAGGCTTCAAGCTCCTCGGTCTCGTCGCCGGCGGCTACGTGAACCTCATGCGCTCGATTCCCCTGGTGCTCGTGATCTTCTGGTTCTACTTTCTCGTGCCCTACATCGGCGCGTGGCTGATCGGCGCCGAACGGCCCGTCGCGGTCGGGGCGTTCTTGTCCTGCGTCATTACCTTCACGATGTTCGAAGCCGCCTACTATTCGGAGATCATGCGCGCAGGTATCCAGTCGATTGCGCGCGGGCAGGTCGCGGCAGGGCAGGCGCTCGGGCTCAACTACTGGCAGACGATGGGGTACGTCGTGCTGCCGCAGGCGTTCCGCAACATGCTCCCGGTGCTGCTCACTCAGACGATCATTCTTTTTCAGGACACGTCGCTCGTCTACGTGATTTCGGTGACCGACTTCTTCGGCGCTGCGGCGAAAGTAGCCAACCGCGATTACCGGCTGGTCGAGATGTACACGTTCGTCGCCGTGGTGTATTTCATCATTTCGTTCTCGCTGTCGTTGCTCGTAAAACGGCTGCAGCAGCGATTGGCGGTGGTGCGATGATGATAGTTATCCCCCTCTCCAGTTCTCCCAAATGATTGAATTCCACAACGTCAGCAAGTGGTACGGCAGCTTCCAGGTGTTGAAGAACTGCTCGACCGGTGTCGCCAAGGGGCAGGTCGTCGTGGTCTGCGGGCCGTCGGGCTCCGGGAAGTCGACGCTCATCAAATGCGTGAACGGTCTCGAGCCTTTCCAGGAAGGCGAGATCGTCGTCGACGGCCAGTCGGTCGGCGCAAAGGGAACGAATCTCAATCGTCTGCGCTCGCGCATCGGGATGGTGTTCCAGCATTTCGAGCTCTTCCCGCACATGAGCGTCCTGCAGAATCTCAGGCTCGCGCAGGTGAAAGTGCTGGGCCGCAACGAGCGGGAGGCGACCGAGAAATCGCTGGCGCTGCTCCGCCGTGTCGGCCTGCAGGAGCACGCGGAGAAATATCCCGGACAGCTTTCGGGCGGTCAGCAGCAGCGCGTGGCGATCGCGCGCGGGCTTGCGATGGACCCGATCGCGATGCTCTTCGACGAGCCCACGTCAGCACTCGATCCCGAGATGATCAACGAAGTGCTGGACGTCATGGTCGAGCTCGCCCGAGAGGGTATGACGATGATGGTCGTCACGCACGAGATGGGCTTCGCACGCAAAGTCGCCCACCGGGTCGTTTTCATGGATCGCGGCGAGATCGTCGAAGATGCGCCGACGGAGGAATTCTTCGGCAGCCCGCGCTCGGAGCGGGCGCAGGTGTTCCTATCGAAGATCCTGCACCACTGAGGGTAGCGGTGCATCACTGACGCACTTGCGCGCACAGGCGCTCCATGAAGCGCCGCAAAAACGACTCACACGCCTGCACCTGCGCCACTTCTATGTATTCGTTCGGCTTGTGCGCTTGCTCGATCGAGCCCGGGCCGCATACCACCGCGGGAATGCCGGCGCGCTGAAACTGTGAGGCTTCCGTTCCATACGAGACTTTGCCGACATCGCGCGCGCCCGTGAGCTCGTGCACCAGGCCGACGATCTGTGTCTCGGCCCGCGTATCCAGCGCAGGAATTTCAGACATCTGAACGATCTCGAAACCGGCCGATTCATGGATTGCCCGCATCTCCGGCTCGATTTCGGTCGCGATGTGTGACCGGAACTCCTCGAGCACAGCCAGCGGATCGTCGCCCGGAAGGTGCCGTACCTCGAAGTCGAAAGTGCACTCGTGCGGAACGATGTTGAGCGCGGTCCCACCGCGTATCGTGCCGGTGTGCACCGTCGTATGCGCGACGTCGAAGCCGTGGTCGTAAGGCCCCGAATCGCGCAGCCGGCGAGCGATTTTCCTGAGATACGCGACGGCCTCCGCCGCGGCTTCCACGGCGTTCACGGCGCTCGGCGCGTAAGCGGAATGGGCCGCAAGTCCGCGCACCGAGCAGCGGTAGCTTTTCTTGCCCTTGTGCGCAATCACCGGCGTCATCAAGGTCGGCTCTCCGACGACGCAGCCGGAAGGCTGCACACCGGCGCGCGCGAGGTCTTCGATGAGACGGCCCACGCCCAGACAGCCGACCTCCTCGTCGTACGTGAACGCCAGGTGAAGTGGGCGGTTGAGCCGCGGCACATAGTCGGTGAGCAGCGCGAGGGCCACGGCGATAAAGCTCTTCATGTCCGAAGTGCCTCGTCCGTAAAGCCGTCCGTCGCGCTCGACGAGCTGAAACGGATCGCTGTCCCAGCGTTGAGCATCGACCGGCACGACGTCCGTGTGGCCGGAAAGCACCAGACCGCCCGGGCCGCGCGGCCCGAGCGTTGCGAAGAGGTTCGCCTTGCGCCGCTCGTCATCGAACGTGAGACGTACGTCCGCATCGTACGCGCGCAGCAACTCGCGAACGTAGTCGATGAGCGCAAGATTGGAGTCGCGGCTGACGGTCGGGAAGCTCACCAGCTTGTCGATCATCGCGACGACGGGCGCGGAAGTTTCGGGTGTATTCGCCACGAGACGAGCATAGGTGCGGGCTCGCGGCAATGTCAACGCCGCCTTTGCGGGCGTCGCCGTCGCACTATGGCCTTCCTGGGTTATGCTGTTGGCGACCGGAAGAGGAGACACGAACATGTCGAGGCTCGCTCGCGCATTGCTGCTTGTCGCCTGGTTGGGCGCTCAACCGCTCCACGCTGCGGACTTGAGCATCGCACTCGGGGCCGATGTGACCTCGATCGATCCGCATTTTCACAATCTGACGCCGAACAACAACGTCGGGAATCACGTGTTCGATACGCTCGTCGCAAAGGACGCGCGCGGGCGGCTCACGCCGGCGCTCGCGGAATCGTGGCGCACCATCGACGATCTCACGTGGGAATTCAGGTTGCGTAAAGGCGTGAAGTTCCACGACGGCTCGGATTTCACCGCGACCGACGTCGCATTCAGTCTCGACCGGGTGCCGACGGTGCCCAACAGCCCTTCGCCGTTTACCACTTACAGCAAGCAGATCACCGAAAAGATCATCGTCGATCCGTACACGATCCGCCTGAAGACCGCCACGCCCTATCCGCTGATGCCTACCGACATGAGCACGATCATGATCGTCTCGAGCCGCGCGGCAAAAGGTGCGTCCACGGAAGATTTCAACACGGGCAAAGCGGCGGTCGGCACAGGCCCATTCCGCTTCGTGCGCTGGCAGAAAGGCGATCGGATCGAGCTTGCCCGCCACGATGCGCACTGGGGACCGAAAGCACCCTGGGACCGGGCGATTTTTCGCATCATCACGTCCGACCCCACGCGCGTTGCGTCACTCCTTGCGGGCGAAGTGCGCGCCATCGAAAACGTTCCCACGGCCGATCTCGCCAAGCTCGCGAAGCATGGCGATCTTTCGGTCTATCGCATCGTTTCGCATCGCGTGATGTACGTGCACATCGACAGCGCGCGCGACAAGTCGCCGTTCGTGACGGACAAAGCGGGACGGCCGCTCGACCGCAACCCGCTGAAAGACTTACGTGTGCGGCGAGCCATGTCCAAGGCGATCAACCGCCAGGCGCTCGTCGATCGCGTCATGGAAGGCGCGGCGCGTGCCACGGGCCAGCTCCTGCCGGAAGGGATGTTCGGCTATACGGCCGCGCTCAAACCGGAGCCGTACGATCCGGAAGGTGCGCGCAAGCTCCTGGCCGAAGCCGGCTATCCCGACGGATTCGGGCTCACCATTCACGGTCCCAACAATCGATACGTCAACGACGAGCAGGTCGCTCAGGCAGTCGCGCAGATGCTGACGCGCGTGGGCATCGTCACCCGGGTCGACACGATGCCTTCGGCGGTGTACTTCACACGCGCGAACAAGCTCGAATTCAGCATGATGCTCGTCGGCTGGGGCTCCGACACGGCTGAAGCGTCGTCTCCGCTCAAAGCCCTGCTTGCCACGTTCAACAACGAAAAAGGCATGGGCCAGGCGAATCGTGGCCGCTATTCGAACCCGAAAATGGATGCGCTGCTCGATCAGGCGCTCGCAACCGTCGACGATGCGAAGCGCGAAAGGCTGCTTCAGCAGGCGACCGAAATCGCGATGGCCGACGTCGGCATCATTACGCTGTATCACCAGGAGAACCTGTGGGCAACGCGCAAAGGCATCCTTTACACCCCGCGGGCCGACGAGCGCACTTTCGCCCACCAGTTCCGGCCGCAGTGACGCGCGGAGGGTCTAGGCGGGGGTGGTTGGCGGCACTGTTGTGGGCGATCGCCTTCAGCGGCGGCGCGATTGCCGCCGAGCTGCGCATCGGCCTTTCCGCCGATGTGACGACGCTCGATCCGCACTTCGTGGCGGCACAGCCGAATCTCACGGTGCAGCTCCACATCTTCGATGGCCTCGTGCGTATCGACGAGCGGACGCGCGTCATACCCGGGATCGCCGCATCGTGGAGCACACCCGATCCGCTGACGTGGGAAATCAAGCTGCGCCAGGGCGTGAAATTCCACGACGGCTCCGACCTCACGGCCGAAGACATTGTATTTTCGCTCGAGCGGCCGCTCACGATCAAAGGCAGCCCCGGCGGCTTCGGTACATACGTGCGACCGATCGTCTCGAAGCAGATCGTCGACCGGCACACGTTGCGGCTCAAGACGGCAGCGCCCTATGGACCGCTCCTGCACGACCTCGCACACGTCCTCATCGTGTCCAAACGGGCTGCATCGAACGCGAGCGGCGAGGATTTCGATAACGGGAAAGCCGCAGTCGGCACAGGCCCCTTCAAGCTCGTGAAGTTCGCACGCGGCGATCGCGTGCAACTCGCGCGCCACGACGCATACTGGGCCGGGCGGCCGGAATGGGAAACAGTGACGCTTCGCATCCTGCCGAGCGATCCCGTGCGCACGGCGGCGCTCCTTTCGGGCGAGCGCGATGCCATCGAACACGTCCCCACCGCGGACCTCA
>DASRIK010000532.1:0-2117 GCA_035650035.1 Burkholderiales bacterium
CGCGCGGATGCCGGCTCGGCCGGCGAGCAGAGCGTGGACGCTCAGGAGGGGCTGCAGGCGCTGAAAGCGTTTTTGGCGGAAGCGAGGTAGGGCCAGCCGGTCTCGAGCTCGAGACCGAGCTGCACTTCCCGCCATTTCGGGTGACCCTGCTTGCGCAGAGCGGCAATGTTGCCGCACAGAGTGCGGAGAAAAGCATCGACGCGCTCGGCTGCGGCGGCGTTAGACGATTCCGGTGCGACAAGAAACGACATCGTGGCGAGACTCGGCACGTTTTCGGAAAGCCATTTCCCGTAATGCGCTGAGCGCACCGTCGTTGGCAGGTACGCTTCGACCGCTTTCTGCCCGATCGGGTCCGTGCTGTCGAGCTTGAGCAGCTTGATGGATTGGCCGATCTCAGGCGCAAGATCTTTCAGCCACCTGGCGGGTTGGCCCGCCACGACGATCATGGCGTCGATCGATTTTTCCCCGATCAGCCTGGCGATGGCATCGTCGTCGGAGAGCGTGCTGACGTTCGCAGGCTGCATCGGCGTGCCGAACATGCGCTCGTAGAGCCGCGACGCGGTGAGCCCACGGCTGCTGTCTTCGGGGCCGACATTGATGCGTATGTCGCGGATCTCGTGTATGGACGTGAGCGGCGAGTCTCTGCGCACGATCACGTAAATCTCCTCGGTATAGAGGGGCGTGACTACCCGCAGTTTCTCGAGGGCGCCAGCGCTGCGCGATCTCGATCGGCTTGCGGCGTCAAGCGCTTCATAGCGCATCACCGCGAGCTGAGGTGTTTCGTCGTCCGTCCAGTTCGGGCTTTCCGGACGAGCGACGATTCGCGCACCGGCATCAGGGCCCACCAGCCGCGCGAGGTCGCGCGCGATCTCGCGATCGGTGCTGTTGCCAGGCTCGATCGAGAGCATCACCGGCGGCAGGTTCGCGCCCGGCAGGGGCGGTTCCGGGGCAGGCTGCGCCACGGATTCCATGTGAGGCGCGTCGAGTGTCACGCGGAGAGGTAGCGGCTCCGCGGGAAAGTGCTGAACGGCCCAGATCACGAACAGCACCGCCACGAATGCGCCTGACGCTGCGGCCCACTTGAGTAATGGCATCCGCGCCTTGGCGGACTCGGCAGGCGCAACTGACGTCTCCGCGACCGGCGGTCGCTCTTCAGGCTCCGATGCCTGGGCCGCTTCCGCGTGCGCAAGAGGAGTGGAGCCTTCGGCAGCCGCTCCGGGGTTGGCCGCTGACTGTCGGTTCTCGATCTCCACGGGCACTAGAGTCGGCCCGGCGATCGCCAGAGCGGCACGAAGCGACTCCTGCCGCGGTTTGGGCGCGGAAGGCCGCGGCGTATCGAACGGGTAAAGGCGCAGACTTGCGTCGGCGAGCCCAGGCACGCCGGCTCGCATCCCTTCCATCAGCGGCTCGGCGTCCTCGCGAACGGACACGAGGAGGTGGACCGGCAGTCCGTGGTCGACGAGCATTCGTGCAAATTCGCTTTCGAGCTCGAGAACGCCCGGCAGATCGCGAGGCGCAGCGAGGAATTGTTCGAATTGATCCAGCACGAGGAGGAAGCGAACCCCGAGTTCTTTACTCCAGAGCCCAAATGTCTCGGCGAGCGGTGTCAACCCGACACCCGGCAGCGAGGCGCCCGAGGGCAGCGCTGCCGCAACCTCGTCGACTAGCCGCGCGAGCGGCATGTCGCCCCAGGCGTCGAAAAAAACCGCGATTTCCGCGAGTGCCTTCCGGTCCGTCCGGCGGCAGTGTGGGAAAGGCACCACTACCCGGGGCTCCGCGGGCCGGGCCGGTCTGCGATCGCCCGCGCGGCGCCGCAGGAGCGGCAGCACACCCGTCTTGAGCAAAGTGGTCTTCCCCGCTCCATCCGCGCCGTACAGGACCGTAAGACGCGAGATGCGCAGCATGTCCGCGAGCAGTTGGGCTTCGCGGTTGCGCGATTCCGACAGCGGGGCGACGGCGGCAACTGCCTCAGGCATCACGTTCACTGCGCACGAAAACAGGCTTCGCGTGGGGTTTGTTAGGCGTGGAACGGGCGTAAGCGCACGCTTGGTAAAAGTTCCTGCAACCTATTCTGCACTGCGAGCGACCCGCGGGCAATCGTTCGAGCTATCGCCCGG
>DASRIK010000533.1:0-3500 GCA_035650035.1 Burkholderiales bacterium
CACGGATGCGGGCATTTTTCACATTATTGCCCTGAAATCAATCCACATGAAGAAAGACATACATGACGACATTCGGCGCTCGCTCCTCATTTCGGCTGGTTGCGGCGGTGCTGCTTCTCATGCCGATCCTGGCAGGCGCGCAGAACTATCCGACACGCCCTATTCGCCTCCTCGTGCCGAGCACGCCCGGGGGTAGCGTGGACACACTCGCGCGCGGCGTGGGCGCACGCCTTTCCGAGCGCTGGGGGCAGCAAGTCGTCGTCGACAATCGCGCCGGGGCAGGCGGCGTGATCGCGGCCGAAACGACCGCGAAAGCGGTGCCGGACGGCTACACGCTCCTCATGTGCACCGTCTCGGCATGCGCCACGAACGTGAGCCTCCACAAGAACCTGCCGTATGACCCGCTCAAGAACTTCGCCCCTGTGTCGCTGGTCGCCACCCAGAATCTCATGTTGCTCGTTCACCCTTCGGTGCCGGCGCAGTCGGTCAAGGAGCTCGTGGCCGCCGCGAAAGTGAACCCGGGAAAGTACTCCTTCGGATCCGCCGGTAGTGGCACCGGCAGCCATCTTTCCGGCGAGCTTTTCAAGCTGCTCGCGGGCGTCGATATCCTGCACGTGCCATATAAAGGCGTCGCGCCAGCTCTCCTCGACATGGTCGCGGGACAGGTCTCAATGAGCTTTCCGAGCATCCTCTCGGGCACGCCGCAGTGGAAATCAGGCAAGGCGCGGGGGCTGGCGGTCACAGGCACGAAGCGTTCCCCCGTCGTCCCAGACCTGCCGACGATGATGGAAGCAGGCGTGAAAGGCTACGAGTCCGCGACCTGGTATGGCGTTCTCGCGCCTGCCAGAACGCCGCGAGAGGTGGTGACCAAGCTGAGCCGTGAGATTGTCGCGATTCTGGCTCAACCCGAGATGCGCGAGCGCCTCTCGAAAGAAGGCGCGGAGCCGATCGGGAGCTCCCCCGAAGAGTTCGGCGCCTACATGAAGGCCGAGATCGCGAAGTGGGGGAAAGTCATACGCGCGGCGAAGATCCAGGCGAATTGATCCGGCGGATTTGTGAGCCGGAGCGGGACATATTGCCCTCCACCGTGAGCGCATTCCGGAGGAAGCTCGGGGTTCGACCACCGACCGGCGAACCTATGCTCTGGAAAATCGCTCTCTATCTCGCGATCGCGTGGGGTGTCGTGTGCGCCGTGCTCACTATCACGGCTTTCGCAGGCCTCGGTTATGGCGCTCTACGGAACCGTTTGCGCGGCGGGAGCGGATCCGATCCCAAGCTCGTTCCAGTTGATGAGTGCCCGCTGCTTACCAGGCAACTGAACCGCCATCCACCGGGATAATCGCGCCCGTGATGAAGTCGGACGCATCCGACGCGAGCAGCACCGCAATACCTTTCAGATCGTCCGGCCCGCCTGTTCGTCCCAGCGGGATCTCGCGGTCGATGTTCTCCTTGTTCTTCTCGTAAAGCTTCTGGTTGAGCGGCGTCACGAAGAATCCCGGGCAGATGCAGTTCACCTGGATGTTGTGCTGCGCCCATTTCACGGCAAGGTCGCGCGTAAAGTTGACGAGCGCGCCTTTGCTCGCGCCGTAAGCCACTGAGTTGTAGGCGCGCGGGTTCCGCCCGACAAGCCCAGCGATCGACGCAATGTTTATGACCTTGCCGCGTTTCGCGTTGATCATTTCACGCCCGAGCGCCTGGCAGCACAGAAATGGGCCGGTGATATTGAGATCGAACACCTGCTGCCACCGATCGAGCGGCATCTCTTCCGGCGGCGCAACCCATGCGCGCCCTGCATTGTTCACGAGCACGTCCACACGGCCAAACCGCTCGAGCACGGCGTTCTTCATCGCCTCGACCTGATCGGCTTTGGTCACATCGCACGCAACCGCAAGCGCCTGCATGCCGGTTGCCCTCTCGATCTCCCGGGCGGCCTGCTCGCACGCTTCGATTTTCCTCGATGCGATGACGACCTTCGACCCCGCTTCGGCAAGCCCGAGCGCCATGCGAAGACCGATACCCGTTGCGCCGCCCGTCACGACGCTCACGCGGCCATTTAGACTCATCAATTCTTTTACGTTTGCCACGCAGGCTCCTTACGATCCGCTTTCAAATGGATCCCGGATCGACTCCGGGATGACGCTTCTGTTGTAAAGCCCTCCGCGTCCTTTGCGCCCTCTCCGGTAAGAGTACTCCTCACTCCCTCAGCAACTGACCGGCGATGATGTTGCGCTGGATTTCAGAGGTGCCTTCGTAGATGCGCACGATGCGCACGTCGCGAAACGTGGTTTCGATGCCGACTTCCCGCATGTAGCCCATGCCACCGTGGATCTGGACTGCGGCGTCGACCACTCTGCCGAGCGCCTCGGTCGCGAAGAGCTTTGCGGCGGAGGCTTCCATCGTTCCACGTTCGCCCCGCAGGAGCGCCTCGATCGCGCGCTGCGTGAGCCCTCGAGCGGCGTCGCGCGCAACAGACATATCGGCGAGCATCCATTGCAGGCCCTGGTGCTCAGCCAGCTTCTTTCCACCTTGCGTGCGCGTTTTCATGTAGTCCACGGACTGCGCGATCAGCTTGTCCATGATGCCGCAGGACCGCGCGGCGACCGTCACGCGTCCTGCCGTGAGCGTTTTCATCGCCTGCACGTAACCCATGCCTTCGGCGCCCAGCAGATTCTCCGCAGGCACTTCGCAGTCTGTGAACGCGAGCGGTGCGGTCGTGCAGCCGTGCATGCCCATCTTGAGCTCGTTCCTGCCGATGCTGAAGCCGGTAAAATTGCGCTCCACGATGAAAGCCGAAATCCCCTTGATGCCTTTCGTGGAATCGGTGACCGCCATCACCGTGAACACATTTGCGAGTCCCGCGTTGGTGATGAAGATCTTCTCGCCGTTGAGAATGTAGCGGTCGCCTTTTTTCACCGCGCGCGTGCGCAGCGACGCCGGATCGGAGCCGGCCTGCGGCTCGGTGAGCGCAAAAGCACCGATCCATTCGCCGGTCGCCATCCGCGGCAGATATTTGCGCTTCTGCTCCGGATTGCCGATCGACACGATGCCTGTCGAGCTGATGCCCGTGTGATTGCCGATGACCGTCGCGAACCCGTAGTTCGTCTTGCCCATTTCCTCCTCGACCGCGCATTTGCCCGCGAGATCGAGTCCGATGCCGCCGTACTCCTCCGGTATCGTCAACCCGAAAAGCCCAAGCTCCCGCGCCTTCTGCAGGAGATCCGCCGGGATCTCGTCGTTCTCCTCGATCCAACGCGAGCGCGGATCGACTTCGTTGCGGATGAATCGGCGGATTTCATCGCAGAGCTGGCGAACTTCCGGTTTTACTTCCATGACAGTCCCCCTACGTCTTTGGCCTGATGAGGGCGTCCGCGGCGACAACCCCCTTGCCCTTCTCCATTACGAACAGCGGATTCACGTCGAGCTCGGCCACCTGGCCCTGGAGATCGACGGCGAGCGCTGACAGCTTAACGATCGCGTCCGCAAGCGCGTCGACATCCGCC
>DASRIK010000534.1:0-9096 GCA_035650035.1 Burkholderiales bacterium
AGTGCTTCGGCGAGCTTTGCGGGTCCGCAGTACTACAACGATTGCCTGGGTCCACTCTGGTTCGAATTCTTCGCTGCGGACCTTGCGCAGCGTCTTCCGAAAGAACCTTCGGGCGACGTTCTGGAGATCGCCTGCGGCACAGGCATCGTTACGATAAAACTACGAGAGCGCCTGGACCCTTCCGTCCGGTTAGTCGCGACCGACGTGAGCAGGCCAATGCTCGACTACGCTCGCGCCAGGCTCGACGATCGAAGCGATATCGAATGGCGGGAAGCCGATGCGCTCGCGCTCCCGTTCGATGACAACGAGTTCGCTGCGGTCGTCTGCGGCTTCGGCATGATGTTCATGCCTGACCGGGCGGCGGCGTTGAGAGAAGCGCGGCGCGTGCTCGGAGATGGCGCAATTCTTCTGTTCAACGTCTGGGATCGAATCGGGAAGAATCTGCACGCGTTCGCCAGCGCGCAAGTGCTCGAAGCCCTGTTTCCGCGGGACCACGAGATGAGTTTCAGAAGGCCGTACGAGATGGGTGACGCGGGTCAGTTGCGCCGGCTGTTGGCAGACACGGGTTTTCGTGAGACACGCATTGTCACCAAACGCGTCAGCATCACGGGGGCGGATCCGTTCAGGCTTGCTATCGGCCTCATCCGCGGTACACCGCGGGCAACGCTGATCGAACAACGCGGCGGATCGCCGGATAACGTAATCGCAAAGGTCAGAGATGCCCTCGCGAGAACGGGCGGTGATCCTTATCAGGGGCAGGCACAAGCCGTGATCGTGGAAGCGCTGGCAATTTGAATCGAACGACGACCATCGGATGCGAGTCACTCGTCCGGCCACGGCCGCCAGCTCGTCCGGTGCTATGCTGCAGTCGGGAGAATCGCGAATGACCAGTCCTTCGATGCTCATCAACGGTGTGTGCGACCCGCGCTTTGCGGCTGTGCGCGAAGAATTCGAGCGCAACTTCCGCGAGCGCGGCGAGATCGGCGCCGCGGTCTGCGTCTACCAGGACGGCAGGAAAGTGGTGGACCTGTGGGGCGGGCACAAGGACGTCGAGCGCACCGTGCCGTGGGCCGAGGACACGATCGTCATCATGAATTCCGTGGCGAAAAGCATGTGCGCGCTGTGTACGCATATTCTCATCGATCGCGGGCTCGTGGATTTCGACGCGCCGGTCGCGCGCTACTGGCCGGAATTCGCGCGCGCGGGCAAGGAAGGCGTACGAGTGCGCCACGTGCTCTCGCATACGTGCGGCGTCATTTTCTGCGACGAGGCGCCGCCGGGTTCGTGGTTCGACTGGAATACGCACATCCGTGCGATCGAGCAGCAGGCGCCGGCGTGGGAACCGGGAACGAAAGGCGCCTACAACTCGATCAACATCGGCTACATCCTGGGTGAGATCGTGCGGCGGGTGACGGGAAAGACCGTGGGCACGTTCCTGCGAGAGGAAGTGAGCGGGAAGCTGGGCGCGGATTACAACATCGGCCTGCGGCCGGAGGAGATCGCGCGCGTCTCCGACATGCATCCCAATCCGAAGAACACGTTTTTCAAGATCGCGTCGGACCCCTCCACGCCGCTCGGCCGCGCGTTTCGGTCGGCGCCGAAGACGGGCTATTTCCAGAACTGCCGCGAAATCCGCGAGCGTGAAGTGGCGTCGTTCGGCGGTCATGGCAGCGCGCGTGCGATGGCAAAGATTTACGCGGCTCTTGCCGGGAATGGCGAGATCGACGGCGTGCGGCTACTCAGCCGTGAGGCGGTCGAGCGTGCAGCGCAGCTCGTCTGGGAAGACGATTGCATCATGACCCAGCGACGGATACGCATGGGCTACGGCTTCATGCACAACGAGCCGAACACCGTGCCGATGGGGGAGAATATGAAAGCGTTCGGCCATACGGGCACCGGCGGAGCCTTCGCGTGGTGCGATCGTGAGCGCAATATGGCGTTCGCCTACTGCACGAATTTCCAGCGCGAAGGTCCGGGCATCGGCCCCCGTGGCGCGGCGCTTGGTGTCGCCGCCGGCGGCGGTCAGCGTCCGGACTGGCTCAACTAGCGCCGTCCCGCTTCCCTTTGTAGAACGCCGGCCAGCGCTCCAGGACCGCCGGCGAGTCTTCCTTGTAAACGTGGCATGAGTTGATCTGGTACGGCTTCTTCGTCGTCGGCTGCTCACGCGCTTGCCGCGCGCGGCCGGTCGCCTGAAACGCAGTGGTGCCGAGGGGGCCCAGGAGCTCGACCAGGTGCGTGCAGCCTTTGATGCCGCCCAGTCGCGCGTTGATCTCGTGGCGCCATCCTCGGCCGATCTTCACGCCGATCAGCGACTTGAAATTGGGCGTGATGTCGCCGCAGTGAGGATACGGTCCCGAGTCCGTGACCGCTTCCGCGTCGTGGATCTGCATGTCGAGATCGATCGTGAGCCGCAGCCACATGTGATGAACCGGCTCGCCGGGCAGGCGTTCGCGACCCCCGTGCCGGCGCGTGTGCGCATACGTTTTCGTATCGATCAGCTGCGCCTCGATGTCCCACAAGCCGTCTTCGCGCTCGTAGCCTTTGCATTCGATCTGGCGGGTGTGCTGAAGCTTGCGGGGGGCGGGGGGAGATAGAGGCATCGGATGAACAAGGTGACGAAAAGAGGTGACGGGACCTACCCTACGGCTTGCGCTTCGTGCGCGGCGCGCGAGCCGGCGCTTTCTCCGTCCGCTTCGTCCACGCGGCCTTACGTTTCTCGAGGAACGCGGACAGGCCTTCCTGCGCTTCGGGCGTCGCGCGAATCTCCGCGATCAGTCGAGCGGTTTCTTCCACGATCTCTTCGTCGATCGGCATGTTCGCGCCGAGCGGGATGAGCTCTTTCACCGCGACGACCGCGTTCGGGCCGCTCGTGTAGAGCTGCGCGAGCATCTCGCCGACTTTGCCGATGAGGTCTTCTTCTTCGCAGATATCGTGGACGAAGCCGATGCGATAGGCTTCCGCGGCGTCGAACTCCTCCCCCGTCACCATGTAACGGTGGGCCATGCGTGCGCCCATTGCGGCGATCACGTACGGGCTGATCATTGCGGGAATGATGCCGAGCTTCACTTCAGAGAGTCGGAAAGTCGCGGTCCTGGAGGCAATCGCGATGTCGCATGCGGCGACTAGACCACAGCCGCCGCCGCGCACTGCACCGCGAATGCATGCGATCGTCGGTTTTTTCAGCGTGTGCAGCCTGTAAAGCATGCGTGCCATGGCGAGCGCTGCTTCGAAATTCTGCTTCCGGCCGAACTTGGCGCTTTCCTTCATGTGCCCGATGTCGGCACCGGCACTGAAGCTCGTGCCCGCGCCCATGAGCACGACAGCGCGAACCGTGTCCATCGCGCCGAGCTCCTGGAGCGCTACGGTCAGCCCTTCCACCATCTCCGGATCGAACGCGTTGTGAACGTCCGGCCGGTTCAGCATGACCGTTGCGTTGCCGTCGTCATCGACGCGGAGGAGAACTTTGTCTGTCATATGTGATTACCTACATTCGAAACACGCCGAAGCTCGTCTTCTCGATCGGCGCCTGCGATGCGATCGCGAGCCCCTCTGCGAGCATCGCGCGCGTGTTCTTCGGGTCGATGATGCCGTCATCCCACAGGCGCGCGGTCGCATAGTATGCGCTCGACTGCACCGCATACTGTGCAAGTATCGGCGCTTTGTAAGCGTCCTCGTCCTCCTGGCTCCACGCTCGGCCGTTTTTTTCGAGCGCTTCGCGCTTTACCTGAGCCAGTACGTTCGCCGCCTGTTCGCCGCCCATCACGGAGATTCTCGAGTTGGGCCACGTCCAGAGAAAGCGCGGACCGTAGGCCCGTCCGCACATTCCGTAATTGCCCGCGCCGAAGCTCCCGCCGATGATGACCGTGAGCTTGGGGACACGTGCATTGGCCACCGCCATCACGAGCTTCGCGCCGTCTTTCGCGATACCGCCCGATTCGTACTTGCGCCCGACCATGAAGCCGGTGATGTTCTGCAGAAATACGAGCGGGATATCGCGATTGCAGCAAAGCTCGATGAAATGCGCGCCTTTGATCGCCGATTCGGAAAACAGTATGCCGTTGTTCGCCAGCACGCCGACTGTGCGACCTTCGATGCTTGCGAATCCACAGACGAGTGTCGGGCCGTAGCGCGCCTTGAACTCGTCGAGCTCGCTCCCGTCCACGATGCGCGCAATGATTTCCCGGACGTCGAACGGCGTGCGCGTGCTCGCGGGCAGCACGCCGTAGATTTCGTCGGGATCGTAAAGCGGTGGCGTACCGGGCGGCACTGAAGACGGCTGCTTCAGGTTCAGGTGCGAAACGATACGCCGCACGAGCTCGAGGGCGTGCGGGTCGTTGTCGGCGAGATGATCGGCGACACCGGAGATGCGCGTATGCACGTCCGCGCCGCCAAGCTCTTCGGCTGTCACGATCTCGCCCGTCGCGGCTTTCACGAGCGGCGGCCCGGCAAGAAAGATCGTGCCCTGTTCGCGTACGATCACGGTCTCGTCCGACATCGCGGGAACGTAGGCACCGCCGGCCGTGCAGGAGCCCATGACGCATGCGATCTGCGGTATGCCTGCCGCAGACATGTTCGCCTGGTAGTAGAAAATGCGGCCGAAGTGATCGCGATCGGGAAACACGGCATCCTGGCTCGGGAGGTGCGCACCGCCGGAATCGACGAGATAGATGCACGGCAACCGATTCTCGAACGCGATCTCCTGCGCACGCAGATGTTTTTTGACCGTCAGCGGGAAATACGTACCGCCTTTGACCGTCGCGTCGTTCGCCACGATCATGCAGCGCTGTCCCTGCACGAGGCCGATGCCGGCGATGATGCCCGCCGCAGGAACCGATTCCTCGTACGCTTCCCAGGCCGCGAGCGGCGAGAGCTCGAGAAAACGGGTATCGCGATCGAGCAGACCGGCAACGCGGTCGCGCGGCAGGAGCTTGCCGCGCGCGAGATGACGTTCGCGCGCCGCTGCCTCGCCGCCTTCACGCACGGCAGCGAGGCGGGACTCGAGCTCGGCGACACGATCGCGCATCGTCTCGGCCGACGTGCGGAACTCGGCGCTCGCGGTGTTCAGCTTTGAGCGGATCACAGGCATGCAGGTGAGGAGTTGCGCACGGTCGCGCAACCTACGTTGTCTCTAGCTCTTTCTCGTACAGCGCGAGCATGCCCGCATCGAAGCACGCGAAAATGATTTTCTCCAGCGTGTTGGAGCGCGTAAGCGCGTCCGCGCATTCGCGCACGGCGATTTTGACAGCTTGCCCCGGTGGATAGCCATAGATGCCGCAGCTGATCGCGGGAAACGCGATCGTGCATACGCCGTAGTCTGCAGCGAGCGCGAGGCTGGTGCGGTAACACGAGGCGAGGAGCTCGGGTTCGCCGCGCTTGCCGTCGCGCCAGCGTGGCCCGACCGTATGTATGACGTGCCGCGCAGGCAGACGGTATCCTGCTGTTATGCGCGACTCCCCCGTCGGACAGCCGCCGAGTGTTTGACATTCTGCGAGGAGCTGAGGACCCGCTGCGCGATGTATCGCACCATCGACGCCGCCGCCGCCGAGGAGCGTCGTGTTCGCAGCGTTCACGATCGCGTCGACCGGCAACGTGGTGATGTCGACCTGTCTAGCCTCCAGCTTGCTCTTGATCGTCATCTCCTCTCTTCAGCCTTGTCGCATCACTCGTTTTAATCACTTGTTACACGGCATCACCAGCCGGCGGTCGTCAGCCATCGGTCGATATGGTCCAGCCGGTCGGCACCCCAGAACGGTTCGCCGTCCACGATGATATACGGCGAGCCGAACACGCCGCGGCCGATCGCGGTGTCCACTTCGCTGCGCAGGCGCTCCTTGAGTGCCGGATCATTCAGCGCGGCAGTGAGACCCTCCTTATCGACGCCGAGGCTGGTCGCGATGTCGACGATCACGTCCGCGCTCGTGATGTCCCGATCGGCCGTGAAATACGCTTTATAGAGCTCGAATGCAAGCTTTCGCGCGCGCGCCGGATCGCTATCCGACAGGAAATAGAACGCCCGGCACGCACCTGTTGCCGCAATAGGAAACTTCGACGGCACTGCGAACGGGATTCCATACAATCGTGCCGAACGGTGAAGGTCGCGCTTGGCGTATGGACCTTTCAACGGGATCGCGGTGAGCGGCCGCTGCCCTGTCGTCTTGAACACTGCGCCGAGCAATATCGGCCGCCAGTTGACGGTTCGGTCGTGGCGCGCGGCGAGCTCATCGATACGAGCGGCGGCAAAATAGCCGTACGGCGAGGAAAAATCGAAATAGAAGTCGAGAGCACGCCCCATTGCAGGCTCCTTGTTCTGCCTCACTGGGCCCCCCTGGGCCTGCCGGCCCGCCGACCGATATCTGCCGCGTCCCGCCCATGCGACACCTCGTTTACATGCGCTCCAAAGCAATCGCGGTCGCCTCTCCCCCTCCGATGCATAATGCGGCGACACCGCGCTCCAGTCCGCGCTGCTGCATTGCGTGAAGCAGCGTGACCATTATGCGTGCACCCGATGCGCCGAGCGGGTGCCCTAACGCACACGCTCCGCCATTTATATTGACCCGGTCGTAAGTAAGCCCGAGGTCGTCGATCGCCGCCATGGCAACCACGGCGAACGCTTCGTTGATTTCGAAGAGATCGGTCGTGCTCGCGTCCCAGCCGGTCTTCTGAAAAAGCTTTCGGATGGCGCCGACAGGGGCCGTCGTAAACCACGCCGGCGCCTGCGAATGCGTCGCGTGCGCCACGACGCGTGCAAGAGGCGCGATGCCCCGCCGCTCCGCTTCGGAGAGCGTCATCAACACCATCGCCGCGGCACCGTCCGATATCGAGCTCGAATTCGCAGCCGTCACCGTGCCGTCGCTGCGGAATGCCGGCTTGAGTTGCGGGATCCGATCCGGATTGGCCTTGAGAGGCTGCTCGTCGCTCTCCACGAGCGTCGCACCCGCCGGCACGGGAACGATTTCGGACTTGAATCTTCCGGAGCGGATTGCGTCCAACGCGCGCGTGAGAGAACCGATCGCATAGCGGTCCTGCGACTCGCGCGAATAGCCGTATTTCGCTGCAGTGTCTTCGGCATAGGTGCCCATCAGGCGACCGGGATCGTATGCATCTTCCAGGCCGTCCAGGAACATGTGATCCTTGATTTCGGCGTGTCCGAGCCTCAGCCCGCCGCGCGCCTTCGGCAGGAGATACGGTGCGTTCGACATGCTTTCCATGCCGCCGCTCACCATGATGCGGTTCGAGCCGTGTGCGATGAGATCGGCGGCGAACATCGCGGCTTTCATCCCTGACCCGCACACCTTGTTGATCGTCGTGCACCCGGTGCTGTTCGGCAACCCGGCCGCGAGCGCCGCCTGTCGCGCTGGCGCCTGTCCCTGCCCCGCGGGAAGAACGTTGCCCATGATCACTTCGTCGATGTCAGCCGGGGCGATACCCGCGCGTTCGACAGCGGCGCGAATCGCTGCGGCGCCGAGGTCGCGTGCCGCCAACGCTTTCAGCGCACCCTGAAATCCACCCATCGGCGTGCGCACCGCGGACGCAATGACAATCGGGTCCGAAGCCATATTCAGGCGGAAGGGCTTGAAGCACCCAGAAAGCGCAGTCGCTCGAGCGCTTCGAGCGTCTCATCGCGCAATGTGGCGACGAGCTCACCGGCGGGAAGCTCACGGGCGAGCGGGGCCGCCTGGCCTGCCCACAGTGAGAGGAAGTCGGGGTTGCCGGCTTTGGCAGCGGCGCTCCGCAGCGCGCCAGTGAGTACGTTCTGCGCCGGAAACGCCAGTACAGGTGCGCTGCGCATTTCCTGGATATAACGATTCGCTATGCCGCGCGCGGGTTTACCCGAAAATTTGTCCGTGATTACGGTGTCGTCTTCCTGCGCGGCGAGTATGGCTTGCTTGTGCAGCGGCGAAGCGCCGCTTTCCATGCACGGCACGAATGCCGTCCCGAGCTGCGCCGCCTGTGCACCCAACGCAAGCACGGCGGCGATGCCTGCGCCATCCATGATCCCGCCGGCAGCGACGACCGGAATGCGCACGGCTTTCACGATGAGTCGCACGAGCGCAAGCGTGCCGGTCATCGCCTGATGCGGGTCGCGCAGATATGTTCCGCGGTGTCCGCCCGCTTCTCCGCCTTGCGCGATGATGAAATCGACGCCCAGTGCTTCGAGGTGCCGCGCTTCCGCAACGCACGTCGCGCTGCCGCCCACTTTGACGCCGCGAGCGCGCAGGGCGGCTACCGGCGCTGGCCCGGTGTCCCCGAGATGAAATGTAAAGACCGCGGGTTTGATTGCGTCGACTGCCTCGAGCTGCGCGCCATGATCCGGCGAGTACGGCGGCTTCACAGCTTGAGGCGCCTGCAAGCCGAGCTCGCGGAAATACGGCGCGACTGCATCGAGCGCCGACTGTTGTGTCGAGCTCTCGATCGCGCCTGCGTCTTTGGAAAGAAACAGATTTGCATTGAAGGGCGCCGCCGTGCGCGCGCGAACGAGCTCCGCATCGCGGTGCATTGCTTCGGGTTGCGTATAGGCGAAGCCGAACGATCCCAGCGCCCCTGCGCCGGAGACGGCCGCGACGAGGTCGGGCGTGGTGGAGCCACCGGCCATCGGTGCCTGAATGATCGGGAGCTCGATGCCCAGGAGCTCACAGAGGGGTGTTTTCAATGAAGAACTCGTCACTTGCCACCGCCACTCGTTACGAAGTTTCGTCAAATATCTCGCGGCCTATGAGCCAGCGCCGGATCTCGGATGTGCCGGCCCCTATCTCGTAGAGCTTCGCGTCCCGAAGCAGACGCCCGGTAGGGCTCTCGGCCACATAACCCATGCCGCCGAGCGCCTGTATCGACTCCAGCGCCATCCACGTTGCGCGCTCGGCCGCATAAAGTATCGCACCGGCTGAATCCTTTCTTGTCACGAGGCCCGAGTCGCATGCGCGTGCAACCGAGTAGACGTATGCGCGGCAGGCGGAGAGGGTCGTATACATGTCAGCGAGCTTGCCCTGCATGAGCTGGAACATGCCGATCGGCTGCCCGAATTGCTGGCGCTGATGGACGTATGGAAGCACGGCATCGAGGCATGCATGCATGATTCCCACCGGCCCACCCGCGAGC
>DASRIK010000535.1:0-4070 GCA_035650035.1 Burkholderiales bacterium
CGATGCCCGATTTTGCCTTTCCAGTCGCGGTCCGGCGGGAACGTGAATACATTCAACACGGATCCTTTTGCCGGCGGGATCAGGACGTGCGGCAAATGCAGCGTCTCGAAAACGATTTTCGCGGGGCAGCTGTCGACCACCCACATGCGATGCAGGGCGAAACCCGGGCGCGCCGGATCCGTCCGCACGTCCGGTGAAGCCGTGTCGCCGACAAGACTCGATTTGCCGGCCTCGCGATCGATCGCCACGACCCGGCGCTGAGGCTTCACACCTGCCGGAAGCTTCTCGTTTTCGGGCGGGCGCATCGGCTTGTCGTTGCCCTGCGCGGTGCCGGCAGGACCGTCGACGAACTCCGCGTCGAACATGTCGAATGCCATCATGCAGCCCATTTTCGAGCTGTCCCACAGATGCCATGCACCGACGTCGACCACGACATCGCCCGGTTTCAGCGTGAGCGTGGCGTCGTCGAGCTCCATCACGCGCTCACCTGAAATCATGATGCCGTAGTCGACCGATTTCGTTTTGTGCATGTACGAGCGGTTGTAGTGGTTGCCGCCGCCGCGGTCCCATGTGCGCCCATGTTGCTCCGGCGCTTTGTAACCTTCGCTGGGCGGTGACTCGGGTGTTTTCGCGAGCCAGTGCACGACGCGAAGATGCCCGCCGCCCTCGGGGCAGGGGAACTCGTCGTTCCAGGTGCCGGCGTCTTCTTTGCCGTCGAGCGGCGCGGGCGTCTCCCGCCATACCCAGAAGTCCGTATGGCCGCGGCCTTTGATCGGTTGTCCGACGCCGGGCAATTGGGCTTCGTGCGCACCCGGGGACGGTCCATCCCAGACGACTTTCGATCGCCCGCGCTCGTCGTTCCCGGTGACGACTCGTCGAATCGGTGTCAACGCCATGCTGCTTTCTCCTTAGTCTGCTTTTTTATTTCCGCAACCTGATGATTTCCTGCAACGCCACGTTCGCAACGCCTTGAACCGCAAGCGTCTTACGTACTTCCGCAGGCGATGCGGGTCTTGGCGAGCTTAACGTACAAGCCGTGTGCCGGCTTCCCTGGTCTCCGCAGATATTCGCTCGCGGCAAAATTTCCGTTCTGTTGACGCCGGTCAAGGAGCATTGCCGGCGGGCGCTCAAAATGAGTTTGGGGTGATTCGCAGTCCCCACTCCGAGCTGCGAGGATTTAAGGGCCCATCTGGTGCTGCGCCGCATCCTTAGAACTCACCGGCCCCGCAAACTGCGGCAGGCGCTCGCGTGGCTGCTCGTCGGCGCGCTGGCTCCATTGCTCCTCGTGTCGACCTTCTTTCTGTCCAGACAATGGGACCTGCAGCGCGAAGCGAGCCTGAACCGCTTGCGCGATCTGTCACTGGCGCTGCAGCTTGCGGTCGATCGGGAGCTCGCGATCGACCAGACGGCTCTTCAGGTTCTTGCCACCTCCTCGGCGATAGACGCCCGGGATTGGAGCGCTTTTTATGCGGCGGCCAAGGAAGCGGCCAAGGTGCGCCCGGAAAGCTGGGTGCTGCTCCGAGGTCGTGAAGAAAAGACGATCATCAATACCCTGGTTCCGCTAGGTACCCCGCTGCCTTCGTTTGTTACTCGTGATGCGTCGCCGGGCAGGCTCGAAGAGTGGGAAGGCCGCAAATTGCCGTGGTTTGACACGGACGTGTTTGCAGGGCCGCTGCGCTCCGGGCTGCCACGCGTGAGCGATCTGTTCTACGGTCCCGTTCGGCAAGGTCCCGTCGTTGCCTTATCGGTCCCGGTGAAGAGAAACGATACCGTCCCTTATGTCCTCGCGTTCGCATACGCACCGGAAAGATTCGTCGCGCTAATGCAGCAGCAGCCTCAGACCGACCGGCTCTTCATGTTGGTCGTCGACGGCAACGGCAACATCATTGCAGGCAACCATGACGCTGCCCAGGCGAGTGGTCGTATCGCCCAGCGGCCGTTCGACGCGGGGCGCGCACTGCCACACGACGGTATCGTGGAGACCACGACATTCGATGGGGTTTCCGCGTTCTTCGCGTACCATCGTCTGGACCTCGCCGACTGGACGGTGGCGGTCGGGCTGCCGACGCACGCTATGCTCGCACCCGCCCGACGGTCGTTGCTGCTCTGGCTCGGTCTCCTTCTGGTCGTGGTTTCGGGCGCAGCGCTGCTCGCACACCGCTTCTGGCGCCGTGTTGCAATTCCGCTCACGGCGCTTGCGCAGCAGGCGCACAAGCTCGGTGACCGCGACATCGATATGCCGCCGACCGACATCGAAGAGGTGCGAACGCTGTGCAACGCGCTGCAGGAAGCGAGCTACGCGGAGCGCGCGCGCCGCGAAGAAGCCGCCCGGCGACTGCAGCTCGAGCATCGCGAACGCCTGCTCGCGCTGCAGCACGCAAACGAGCTCGACGCCGCGGATCGCCGCAAGGACGAGTTCCTCGCCATGCTCGGCCACGAGCTGAGGAATCCGCTGGCGCCGATCATGAACGCACTCGCCGTGGTGCGCAAAGTCGCACCCGCCGAAGCGACCCTGGAGCGGGCGCTCGACATCATCGAGAGGCAGGCACGACAGCTCGCGCGTCTCGTGGAAGATATTCTCGATCTCGCGCGTATCAATACCGGCAAGATCGTGCTGCGCAAGCGGCGGCTGGATCTTCGGGAAATCATCGAGCACGCGGGCCAGGCCGCGCAATCGGCCATGGAGGCGCGCCGCCACGCGTTCACAGTGCTGCCGGGGCAAGAAGCCCTGTGGGTGAACGGTGATGACGCACGGCTTGCGCAGATCGTCGGCAATCTCCTCGGCAACGCTGCGAAATACACCGAGCCTGGCGGCCGGATCGTCTTATCGTGCACACGCGAGCAGGAGAGCGCGGTGGTGCAGGTGATCGACAACGGCAGAGGCATCGCGCCGGATCTGCTGCCCCACGTGTTCGATCTTTTCGAGCAGGGTGATCTCAGCGGCGTTCGCGCAGCCGGCGGGCTCGGCATCGGACTGCATGTCGTCAAGCGCCTCGTGGAACAGCACGGCGGAACAGTAAACGCCAGCAGCGGAGGCGAGCAGCGCGGTAGCGTCTTCGAAGTGAGACTACCGCTGGCGGTGGACGTGGAATTGCCGGCGTCCGATGAGACGCCATCCGCATCCACGACCACTTCGGGAAGCCCGTCGATCAGTGGCGACTGCGCGATGTGCTCGCAGGAATAGTGAGCGAAAGTCGCACAGCCGTCGCGTAAATGCACCGATCACTCGTGATGGTGCGTCTCCGCATACGCGTCGGCTTCCGCCTTCGTGCGATGGATCGTGCCGGCGGGGTGCTCGGGTGGCGAGTACACGGTGTAGAGGCGCAGCTTGTCTCTGTTTGACGTGTTGATTACGTTGTGTTCGGTCCCGGCGGGTATCACGAGGGCCGTGCCGTCTTCCAGTGGGTACCGTTTGCCGTCCAGAATTGCCACACCCTCGCCTTCTTCCACCCGGATGAACTGGTCGCGGTCTTCGTGCGTTTCGGTTCCGATCTCTTCGCCGGGCCCGATCGCCATCACGACGAGCTGACTATGAGGTGCCGTGTAGAGCACTTCGCGGAAGTTTTCGTTCTCGAATGCCTTCTCTTCGATATTGATGCTGTAGCCGGACATGCGTTTCTCCCATAGGATGATGGCGCGAGACTGTCGCGGGGCTCCTGAAGTTGCAGCATGCACCGTGCCGTCGAGACGGCCGGTTCTTGACACGTATCAAACGATCAATTGAACGTCAGTCCTGCTTTTTTCACGATCGCGATGTGCTCTTCGACGTCGCGCGTGATCATCTTGTCGAACTCGGCGGGCGGGAGCGGCAGGGCTTCCAGCCCCTGATTCCTGAGCTTCTCGGCCACGGCAGGCGTCTGCAGCGCTTTCTGTGTCTCCGCATGCAGCCGGTCGATGATCGCTCGCGGCGTCTTGACGGGCGCGAGCAAGCCATTCCAGAAAGTGTATTCGCTGCCGGGATATCCCGCTTCGACGGTCGTCGGCACGTCCGGCAAGGCGGCAGCGCGTTTGGTCGTATTCACGCCGAGTGCGATCAGCCGTCCGCTCTTCAGGAACGGCAGGCCCGACGT
>DASRIK010000536.1:0-2286 GCA_035650035.1 Burkholderiales bacterium
TATGACGGCCTGAACACGTTCGACCTCAGCACACTGCGATGGGTCGAAGAATATCCGCCGACGCCGTGTTCGGCGATCGTGCCGAGTAATTTCGACAACGCAGTTGGCGCATGGCGTAGGGGCCCGGCGAAGGGCCCGTACCCCAGGCCTGCAGCGAGACACACGACCGATCAGCTCATCATTCTCGGTGACGAGCTCATCATGCTGGCCGGTGTGGAAGGTAACGGGCGTTGCTCCAGCATCACGAAATACACGAGCTACGATTTCACCGCGCCCTCTCGCGCGACCCACTACAGCTTCCAGACGAAGACGTGGACTTTTCACCCGGCCGAGGGTGGCGTGGAATGGCCCGGCGCTGCATACGACCCGCCGTCCAACAAGATCATTCTGCTCGGTCAGCAGGGGCTGGATATTTACGATCCCGTGTCAAAAACGAAGGTAAGAGCGATAAATCTTCTGGGCCCGCGCGTGGTGAAGGATGAACAGGGTAATCCCATTCAGCACGAGCTGCGGTACAACAACAACCTCGTGTATTTCCCGCCGAATCAGAAGCACTACTATTTCGAAATGGTGACGCAGCGGGTCTACGAGCTGAATCTCGACCGGGGCGATTTTTCGAAGAGCACCATCACTCGCCTGGATACGACGGGTTCACGGCCCTGGGCAGAGCCGATAGGGTACGCTTACGACCCCGTCAACAGGATCATCGGCGGGGGACCGCTCCGGAATGTTTTCTTCGCCTACGACCCGGTCTCGAAGTCGTGGGCCAGCCAGCCGATCAAGGGCGGAACGCCTGGTTCGGTCGCTTTTCACGCCATCGACTACGATTCGGTGAACAACGTGTTCATTTTCGTGACCAACTATGAGAGCGGTACACGGACATGGGCATTCCGTTACAGCCGATAGTCCGGCCAGCAAAGCAAGTATCCGCATGGTAGCTGCGCGACGCGCCTTCGTCCTCGCGCTATCGCTCCTGCCGTTGGCACTGGTGCCGACGTGCGGGGATGCGCTTGCGGCTGCCGATACGTACAGAGGATTGCTGCTTCCCGATAACCTCAGCCTGCCTATTCCGATCAGCGTCGAGCTCGATTCATCCCGGCGGCAGCTTTCCGGACGCGTCAGTACTTCAGTACCGCTCACCGGAGAAGGTCGTGTGGTCTCCGGGGAGAAGAAGGGCTACGACTGCAACTTCAAGAGCGACATCGGTGCGGGACGCACGTTTACTTTCGCCGGCTTTTGCCTGCCGAGCTTCCTCGAGGGGAAATATACGCTGCGCATGCCCGATGGAAGCTTGCTGAAAGGAGAGCTGCGCCTCAGTCGCTTGGACCCTAAGAAGCGCGAAGCGAAAGGCGATTCCGACGAGCTGCTCGGTCAGCCCGGCCGCACCGTCACACACTGCATTACTGCAAATACGGCCTGCCTTGCAGGCTGTCCGCGCGGGGATCACAACGCCGAATTCGTCTGCAGCAACCGATGCAGACAGAAGTTCACGGCGTGCAAGACGAAAGCAACTACAGCGCGTCCTGCGCTGCCCTGAATAGCCGTTCCTGCCGTTTTCCGCGTGCTTTACGTGGCGGCGCTGCGCGCGCAGCCGGCCAGGACGCGTATGCCGAGGCGCCGTGGGTTTCTTTCCCATGGGCCAAGCCTGGGCAACTGGTAGAGATCGCTCCGCCTGTGCGCAACCCCCGGGATGGTGGACACGGCGGCTGTGAATCCGGCTTCCTGTACGAGCCGCACGTGGCGCGTGTCGTAGTCCGCGCCCGGCTGGCCGTTCGGATACGCGAATAACGTGACAGGCGAACCGGTGATGTCCTCGAGTGTTTTCCGGCTTTCCACGATCTCGCAACGCGCGTCCGCATCGGGGATCGATCTGAGGATCGGGTGCCGCACGGTGTGTGCGCCGATCTCCATGCCGGCGCGATGGAGCGCGCGTATCTGAGCCGGACCCATCATCAACGTGGGTCGCGTCGGTGCCGCAAGCACTTCGACCACACGCGCCACCAGCGCTTCCCGCTCGTCCAGAGGACGATGCTTCACGCGGGCAATGATCCTGTCGATTGCCGCCTGACGGCTGGCGATGTCATCCAGTACCAGCTCACCAATCGCGATGTCCGAAAGGTCATGACGTCCGCTTCCCGCGTGGCGCACCGCTTCGATGATCGCGTCGTTGAACATGATGCCGCCCGCGGAAAAGCCGGTGGCAACGAAGAACGTTGCAGAAAGGCCGAACCGCTGCAGGATCGGGAGCGCAATCTGCTCGTTATCGGCGTAGCCATCGTCAAACGT
>DASRIK010000537.1:0-10249 GCA_035650035.1 Burkholderiales bacterium
GTACTCGAAGCTCGTGAAGGCGGCGAACGTCAGTCTTGACTGAAGTGGACCCGGTCCTGCTCACGCGTGACGGTGCGATTGCCACCGTCACGCTCAACAACCCCGAGCGGCTCAACGCCCTGAACAAGGCGATGTGGCGGAGCCTGCGCGACGCGATGCACGAGCTCGGGCGCGATGAAACGCTGCGGTGCCTTGTGCTTCGAGGCGCCGGGGACAAGGCTTTCGCCGCCGGTGCCGACATTTCCGAGTTCGCGACCGAGCGCGCGGACCGCGGACAGGCGCGGGATTACGGCGAGCTCATCCACGAAGCCATGCAATCCGTCGCCCGATGCACGCATCCGACCGTCGCGCTCATACGGGGCGCATGTATCGGTGGCGGACTGGAAATCGCCGCGATGTGCGATATACGCATTTGCGGTGCCTCGAGCCGCTTCGGCGTGCCCATCAACCGGCTCGGCCTTACGATGGGCTACGGAGAGCTGCAGGGGCTCCTCGCGCTCGCGGGCCGTGCGGTGACGCTGGAGATTCTGCTCGAAGGCCGTATTTTCGACGCGCACGAGGCCTGTCAGAAGCGGCTGGTGAATCGGGTGGTCGGCGATGAAGACGTCGAGCGCGAGGCTTACGCGACCGCGAGACGTATCGCCGCAGGCGCACCGCTCGTGGCACGGTGGCACAAGCAGTTCGTCGGGCGCCTCGCGCCATCCACGGCGGTCACCCCCGAAGACTGGGACGAAGGTTACGCGTGCTTCGACACCGAAGACTACCGCACCGGTGTCGCCGCGTTTCTGGAAAAGCGTACGCCGGAGTTCAAAGGGCGGTAGAACGGCTGACATGAACAAGGTCACGACATACGTGACGCGGCTTCCTCCGGGGCAGCTTCTGGGCGTCTGTCTGCTGCTCGTCGCCGTCATCGGGGTGATCGACTATCACACCGGTGCCGAGATGAACGTCACCATGCTGTATCTCGCCCCGATTTTCCTGGCGGCGTGGGGCATGGGCACGAATGCGGCGATCGTCATGTCGATTATCTCGATGACGGTATGGTTCGTCTCCGTCCTTTACATGCACCAGACGTATTCGCAGCCTCTGCTGCACGTGTGGGACGGCGTGATTCAGTTCGCCATGTTCGTGCTTTTCGGCCTGGTCATCTCCAAGCTGAAAAACGCCTTGAGCCACGCGGACGAGCGCTTCGCTACCGTCCTCGAAGGGCTGAACGCGGCGGTGTTCGTCTCGGACGCGAACACCGGCGACCTCCTGTATGCGAACGAGCAGTTCCGTGCCACGTTCCCGCCGGCAAGCGAGCTGCCGGCGCTGCCTCGAGCAGTCCACGAAGGCGAAGTGCACGACAAGACGCGCGGCCGCTGGTATCTCATCCATGCGCAGCCGGTGCGCTGGATCGACGGCCGCATCGCGCGCCTGCAGCTTGCAACGGACATCACCGAGCGGCGCCGCGCCGAAGCGCTCTTTCGCCAGCAGCAGGAGAAGATGCAGATGACGGCACGGCTCGTGACGATCGGCGAGATGGCGACGACGCTCGCGCACGAGCTGAACCAGCCGCTCGCCGCGATCAGCAATTACAGCATGGGGTGTGTACGCCGGCTGCGTTCCGGGACGTGGGACGAAACCGAGCTTCTGGACGCCCTCGAGAAAGGCGCGGCGCAAGCCGAGCGCGCGAGCAAGGTCATCCAGCGCGTGCGCGCTTTCGTGGGCCGCCGCACCCCGAATCTCGTGCCGTGCGACATCAACGAAGTCGTGAGCGGGGTCTCGTCCATGATCGGGGTCGAAGCCAGGCAGAACGGCGCGAACCTGAAGCTCGAGCTTTCCGAAATCGTGCCCTATGTCCACGCCGACCCGCTCCTCATGGAGCAGGTCATCCTCAATCTGGCGCGCAACGCGATCGAAGCCATGCAGGAAACGGAGCCCGACGATCGCGAGCTCACGATCCGATCGCGTCCGAACGGCAACAACACCGTCGCGGTCGAGGTAATCGACCGCGGCCGCGGCATCGATCCGCAGCTCGAAGCGAATCTTTTCACGCCGTTCTTCTCGACCAAGTCGCACGGCATGGGGCTCGGGCTGCACATCTGCCGGTCGATCGTGGAGGCTCACGGCGGGCACGTGTGGGTGAGCCGAAATCAGGGTCCCGGGTTAACATTCCATTTCTCACTGAAAACGGTATACGCATGAAAGCGTCCGGGCAGGGGCGGGCGGTCTATGTCGTGGACGATGACGAAGCGATGCGGGACTCGCTGCGCTGGCTGCTCGAATCGGCCGGCTATCGCGTGGCGTCGTATCCGTCGGCCGAGCGTTTTCTGCAGGGCTATCGCGAGGATGGTTCGTCGTGCCTCGTGCTCGACGTGCGCATGCCCGGCCTAACGGGGCTCGAGCTTCAGCAGGAACTCAATCGGCGCGGCGTGAGGCTGCCGATCATTTTCGTCACCGGCCACGGCGACGTTCCCATGGCCGTCGACGCGCTCAAGAATGGTGCATTCCATTTTCTCGAAAAGCCTTTCAAGGGCGAAAAGCTGCTCGAGGCGATCGAACAGGCCGTGATGCCGGGGACGCCGGCCGAGGCCGAGCGCGCACAACGTCGGTGCGCCGCCGCGCGCCTTGCGACCCTCACCCAGCGGGAGCGCGAAGTCATGGATCTGGTCGTGCTCGGCCGCAAGAACCGCCAGATTGCCGAAGCGCTCGGCATCAGCGTGAAGACCGTCGAAGTGCATCGCGCCCGCGCGATGGAAAAAATGGACGCGTCTTCGGTCGCGGAGCTGGTGCAGGCGACGCTGCACGGGAAAAACGCGGCTTAGCACTCCGGCAGCTCCTCCCTCCCTGCGGCTGCGGCCGGCGCCCCGCCAGCTGGTTGCACTCGCGCGCCGTCTCCGGCGTGCCCTATCCTGCCTCACTCGGCCTCAGGGCCGGGCCGCCCAAAAAGTACGCAAACACGGCAGTTTTCTCGTAAGGGTTTTTCCTAATAGTTATGTTGCAGTGCCCACACCTATGATTCATTCCCCGCGTACGACGTTAATTTTTCACACCTCTGGAGGGTTAATCATGGAAGTTACATCTCGTCGCCTCCGCGCGAGCGGCAGGAGGGCTGGATGAAGGTCGCGCTCACAAACAACAAACGCTTTCTGTCCGGACTCATGTTCATCGGTATCGGCGCAGTGGCGATTTTCATCGCGCGGGATTATCCGATGGGCAGCGCGCTGCGCATGGGGCCCGGCTATTTCCCCATCGTGCTCGGCGGGATCATCATTCTCTTCGGCATCTGGGAAATCATCATCGGCACGCTCAAGCCGGACGAGGTGAAAGGAAACTGGTCGCTGCGTGCGCTCATCGTCCTTCCTCTCTCTGCTGTGATATTCGGGATCCTGATGGAGAAGGCCGGGTTCATCCCGGCTCTGATCGCGCTCATTTTTGCCTCCGCGTTGGCTGGCAACGAGTTCAAGTTCTGGGAAGTAGCGGTGCTCGCGGTGGGGCTGACGATCGCTTGCGTCGGGCTTTTCATCTACGGCCTGGGCTTGCCCTATCCACTGCTACAAGGACACTGACATGGAACTTTTCAACAATCTCATCCTGGGATTCAGTGTCGCGTTGTCGTTGCAGAACCTGTGGTTCTGTTTCATAGGCGTGTTTCTCGGCACGCTGATCGGCGTGCTCCCCGGCATCGGGCCGCTCGCAACGATCGCGATGCTGCTGCCGATCACGTTCAATGTGGCGCCGGTCTCTGCACTCATCATGCTCGCGGGGATTTACTACGGTGCGCAGTACGGCGGTTCCACCACGGCGATTCTGGTGAACCTGCCCGGGGAAACCTCGGCGGTGGTCACCTGTATCGACGGGTACCAGATGGCGCGACAGGGACGCGCCGGACCCGCGCTCGGCATTGCGGCACTCGGATCGTTCTTCGCCGGCACTGTGTGTACGCTGCTCATTGCACTGGCCGGCCCGCCACTTGCCGAGATGGCGCTCAAATTTGGCGCGCCCGAATATTTCTCGCTGATGCTGATGGGTCTGGTGACTGCTGCTGTGCTGGCGCACGGCGACATGGCCAAATCGCTCGCCATGACCGCGCTGGGCTTGCTGCTCGGTGTCGTCGGCACCGATGTGAACTCGGGCATGGCGCGCTTCAGCTTCGGGTTCCCGGAGCTGACCGACGGCATCGGTTTCGTCGTTCTGGCGGTGGGTGTCTTCGCGATCGGCGAGATCGTGAGCAACCTGGGCGATCCGGAAGAGCGCCAGGTCTTCACGTCCAAAGTCAAGAACCTGTGGCCGAGCAAGGAGGATCTCAAGGTCTCTTTCATGCCCGTCGTGCGGGGCACCGCAATCGGGGCGTTCTTCGGCGTGTTGCCCGGCACAGGTCCCGCGATCGCTTCGTTTTCGTCTTACATGATCGAGAAAAAGGTGGCGAAGGATCCTTCGCGCTTCGGCAGGGGCGCCATCGAAGGGGTGGCAGGACCGGAAGCCGCTAATAACGCCGATGCCCAGACCAAGTTCATCCCGACGCTCACCCTCGGTATTCCCGCGAGCGCGGTGATGGCGCTTATGCTCGGCGCACTCACGATTCAGGGCATCGCGCCTGGACCGCAGGTAATGACGCAGAAGCCCGATCTCTTCTGGGGTCTGATCGCGAGCATGTGGGTCGGCAACCTCATGCTGGTCGTTCTCAACCTGCCGCTCATCGGGCTCTGGGTGAGCCTGCTCAAGGTGCCATATCGGATTCTGTTCCCCTGCATCATGGCGTTCTCGTGCATCGGCATTTACAGCGTGAACAACAGCTCGTTCGAGATCTACCTCACCGCCATCTTCGGCGTCATCGGCTTCGTGTGGCTGAAGCTCGAATGCCCGGCGGCACCGTTGCTGCTAGGCTTCGTCTTAGGCCCGCTGATGGAGGAGAACCTGCGACGGGCGCTGCTCATATCGCGCGGCGATCCGTCGGTCTTCTTCACGAGGCCGATCAGCCTGGGCTTCATGATCGCGACGCTGGTTATTCTCGTGATCATGGCCCTGCCGATGATCAAGAAGCGCCGGGAAGTCATCACAGGGTAAGCCGCGGCAATCAAACTCGCGGGCGGTGCCTTACTGCCGCCCGCAGCCGCGGCTCGGTAAACATACAGAGGGAAACCCAGGTTTCCCCTCCGAAACCTCCTTTCCTTCACACCGAACGCAGCATTAGCGCCACTAGCGACGGGCCCGGCTTCGCAAGAGCCGGGCCGTTTCGTTTGCGCGTCAGGTGGCGTCGGGTGCGGCGGAGCCCGCGGCAGCACGCGTAAGACGGTCGTGCACTGCCGCCCACGCAGGCTCGAGCGGCGGCTGCTCGACGAGGATCGCGGCGCATCCCGCGCGATCGAGCTGGCGCAGGTTCGCGTAGAGGTCGTGCGCGTACTGCGGCGCGTCGTGCGGCGCTGCAATCCACGTAATGCCGGAGTGCAGCGGCTGCAGCGCGGAGCGCGCGAGCACGGCAACGTTATGACCCTGGCGTGTCATGCTCGATGCAAGCTCGAGGATCAAATCCGGTTCGAGCAACATGAGAGGCGTTTGCGGCGCGTAATGCTTCGGCAGCGTTCCCGGCGCGCGCGGCGAAGTGGGTCCAGCCGGTGCGAGCGGCGCACCCACGAGCGCCTCGATGTCCGCCGCTGTGATGGACCCCGGCCGCAGCAACGCCGGACGCGCGCCGGACACGTCCACGATCGTCGACTCGATACCCACCGGGCATGCGCCGCCGTCGAGCACGCAATCGACGGTGCTGCCGAATTCCGCCCGCACGTGCTCGGCCGTGGTGGCGGAAACACGGCCATAGCGGTTCGCCGAAGGCGCGGCAATCCCGCCGCCGAAAGCCGCGAGGAGCGCGTGCGCTGCGGGGTGCGATGGCACGCGTAATGCGATCGTGTCCTGGCCGCCCGTGACCAGATCGTTTACGTGTGCTGCGCGTTTGAATATGAGTGTGAGCGGGCCGGGCCAGAAGCGCCGAGCGAGCCGCTTACCGGTTTCAGGAATGTCGCTGGCCCAATCCGCGACCTGCCGCCCGCTCGCGAGGTGAACGATCAGCGGATGGTTGCGTGGCCGCCCTTTCGCGGCGTAGATCTTCTTCACCGCGTCGGGGTTCGATGCGTCCGCGCCCAGGCCGTAGACGGTCTCCGTCGGGAACGCGACGAGGCCGCCGGCGCGAAGCACGTCGACAGCGTGCGCTATCGCGTCATCGATTGCACTGCTCACCCGTCACTCGTCACGTTGGTTTGAGCAAGCGCAGCGCTTCGCGGTATTTCGCCGACGTCTGCTCGAGCACGTCCGGCGGCAGCGCCGGCGCCGGCGCTTTCTTGTTCCACGGCTGCTGCTCGAGCCAGTCGCGCACGAACTGCTTGTCGAAGCTCGGCGGGCTGATACCGGTACGATATTGCGCCGCGGGCCAGAATCGCGACGAGTCCGGCGTAAGCGCTTCGTCGATCAGCACCAGCTCGCCTCTATCGTCCGTGCCGAATTCGAACTTCGTGTCCGCGATGATGATGCCGCGCTTCGCGGCGTAATCGGCGGCTTCGGTATAGAGGCGGGTGGATATTTCGCGCACGCGCTCCGCGAGCGCGTAGCCGCCGACGGCCTGCACGGCATCGTCGAACGTAATGTTCTCGTCGTGCTGGCCGGCAGGCGCTTTCGATGCAGGCGTGAAAATCGGCTGCGGAAGCTTCTGCGCCTGCTCCATGTTCGGCGGGAGCGTGATGCCGCAGACCGCGCCGGTCTCCTGATAGTCCTTCCAGCCCGAGCCGATGATGTAGCCGCGAACGACGGCTTCGACGAGCAGCGGCTTCAATCGCCGCACGACCATGGCGCGGCCGGCGATCTGGTCGCGCTCGTTTTCCGCGACGACGGACTCGGGCGCGATGCCCGTCAGATGATTCGGCACGATGTGCCTGAGCTTCTCGAACCAGAAGAGCGAGAGCTCGGTAAGCACGCGGCCTTTCCCGGGTATCGGCGTGGGAAGGATCACGTCGAACGCGGAAAGCCGATCCGTCTGCACGATGAGAAGCCTGTCGTCCCCGACCGCATAGATGTCGCGGACCTTGCCGCGATGGATGAACGGCAGGCTTTTCAGGCTCGACTGGAATAAGGGCTCGTCGCTCATCTCTCGCGCTCTACGCTGACTGCAACTGAAAGTCGGGACTCAGGCGCGCGCGCACAGCCATTGCTTTCGAGAGCGCGCCCTCGATGTCCTCGCCGAGGACCGTGTAATGCCCCATCTTGCGGCCGGGGCGCGCTTCGTGTTTGCCATAAAGATGCAGCTTCGCCTCGGGACAGCTGAACACCGCGTCCCAGGCGGGCTCGCCGCGCTGCCATACGTCGCCCAGCAGATTCACCATCACGGCGGGCGCGAGAAGCCGGCTTTCGCCGAGGGGTAGACCGCACAACGTTCGCACCTGCTGCTCGAACTGCGAGGTGGCACAGGCATCGATCGTGTAATGGCCGCTGTTGTGAGGCCGTGGCGCGATCTCGTTGACGAGAAGCTCACCGCCGGTGGTGACGAAAAACTCCACCGCCAGCACCCCGCAATACCCGAGCCGCGTCGCAACAGCCTGGGCCTGAGCCGCGGCACGCTCGGTAATCTCGGGGCCGACGCGCGCAGGCGCGATACTCACGTCCAGTATCCCGTTGCGATGGCTGTTTTCCGCGACGGGAAAGCTGCGTGTCGCGCCGTCGGCTCCACGCGCAGCCACAACGCTCACTTCACACGCGAGCGCGACCTGTTTCTCGAGCACGCAGACCTCGGACCCCATCGCCACAAAAGCGGTCCGCGTTTCCTGCGCCGTCGCGACGCGCGCTTGTCCTTTACCGTCGTAACCGAATCGCGCGCGCTTCAATATGCCGGGGAAAAGCGCCGGATCGACGCGATCGCAATCGTCCGCCGTGGCCATCACCGCGAATGGCGCAACGGCGAAACCATTTTCGGCGAGAAAACGCTTTTCGCGCGCGCGATCCTGTGCGACCGAGACGCTGTCGGCCGTCGGGCGTACGATGCAGTACGCCGCCAGCCAGCGCAGGCTTTCCGCAGGCACGTTCTCGAACTCGGTCGTGACGGCAGCGCATGTGTCGGCGAGCCGCTCGAGCGCCTCGCGGTCCTGGTACGCGGCCCTCAGGTGCACGTCGGCAATGGTACCCGCCGGCGATGCGGGATCAGGATCGAGAACGGTCACGCGGTAACCCATGCTGTGCGCCGCGAGCGTAAACATGCGGCCGAGCTGGCCGCCGCCCAACATGCCGAGCATCGCATCCGGAAAAATCATCGAGAGACCGGTGGAAGCTTCATGGCGCGCACGGTGCGCGTCTGCCTGCGGCGAAACGCTTCGAGGCGCCGCGCGAGCCGCTCGTCGTCGCGGGCGAGCAAAGCCACTGCAAAGAGGCCTGCGTTTGCGGCGCCCGCTTCACCAACCGCGAAGGTCCCCACGGGAATACCTTTCGGCATCTGCACGATCGAGAGCAGGGAGTCGAGTCCTTTCAATTGGCGCGTCGGCACGGGCACTCCGAGTACGGGCACCACGGTCTTTGCAGCGAGCATGCCGGGCAGATGGGCGGAACCGCCCGCGCCGGCAATGATGCACTTGAAGCCGCGGCCGGCCGCGGCTTCCGCGTACTCGTACAGCAGATCGGGCGTGCGGTGCGCCGAGACGATGCGTGCTTCGTAGGGCACGCCGAAGTCGTCGAGTTGCTGGGCAGCGTGCTGCATGATGTTCCAGTCGCTCTGGCTGCCCATCGCGATCCCGACCACGGGCCTTTTCATGAACGCGCTCCGCAAATCGCTATTCTATCGTAGCCCTTTCGGCTCATCTCCGGAGCAACGCCCGTGCTACTATCCGCGGCTCACCTTCAGCGGCTGGAGCCGCGGAAAAGCAAGGCATGGCATATGAGGCTGGCATGCGCCAGGGGACGGAGCTCGAGGGCAAGGTCGCCCTCGTGACCGGCGGCGCACGGACTATCGGCCGGGCGATCCACATCAACGGCGCAGGCTACCTGCCCTGACACCGTCAACACCATTCGTTCACCCGTTCACCGTCGACTGATGGCACCGACTCAATCTGCGAAGAAAGGCCCGGACGTATCTCCGGTCATGCAAGAGCTCGCGACGTACATCTCGCGGGCAGGCAAGAAACCGCTGCCGAAACCGGTCGCGGAGAAAACGAAGCACCACGTGCTCGACACGATCGCCGCGATGGTTTCGGGCTCGAAGCTCTTACCCGGCGAGCAAGCGATCTCTTACATCAAGACTCAGGGCGGCGCGCCTGAAGCGATTGTGATCGGCTCGCGAATCGTCACGTCCGCGGTGAACGCCGCGCTCGCGAACGGAATGCTCGGGCACGCGGACGAGACCGATGACTCGCACGCGCCGTCGCTGACTCATCCCGGCTGCGGCATCGTTCCCGCGGCGCTCGCCATGGCGGAGCGCGAACAGGCGAACGGCAGCGCTTTCCTTCGCGCCGTGGCGCTCGGGTACGACGTCGGATGCCGCATGACGATGGCGCTGCACGCGTACGATTTCCGCGAAGTGGGACATTCCACGCACTCGTTCGGGCCGATGTTCGGTGCGGCCGCAGCGGCGGGATCGCTCGCGGGGCTGAAATACGACGAGGTGCGGTATCTGCTTTCGTACACCGCACAGCAGACCTCGGGCGTGTCGTGCTGGATGCGCGACCCCGAGCATGTGGAAAAAGCTTTCGATTTCGGCGGCATGCCCGCGCGAAACGGTACCGCAGCGGCGTCCATGGTGGCGCATGGATTCACCGGTGTCGAAGACGTGTTTTCGGGCGAGCGAAATTTTTTCATCGCGTACGATGAATCGCGACGGACCGGAAAATCGCCCGAACCCGAACGTCTCATCCAGGATCTCGGCACCACGTTCGAGATCGTGAACACGAACATCAAGCGCTGGTCCGTGGGCTCGCCCATACAGGCGCCGCTCGACGGCCTCCTCGAGCTCATCCGCACGAACAACGTCAAGGCCGATGATGTGAAGAAGCTCGTCGTGCGTGTTTCGCATCAGGGCGGAAACACCACGAACAACCGCGACATGCCGGACATCTGCATGCAGCACATGTGCGCGGTGATGCTGATCGACGGCATCGTCACCTTCATCTCCGCGCACGACGAGAAGCGCATGACGCATCCGAAAGTCGTAGAGTTAAAACGCCGCATCGAACTCCTCGGTGACGACGAGCTGACCCGCGTCATTCCCTCGCGCCAGGGCATCGTCGAGCTGAAGCTGAAG
>DASRIK010000538.1:0-2231 GCA_035650035.1 Burkholderiales bacterium
GACTCCGGCCACAAGCGACCACGAAGCCGCGACATCGTCCGTAAGGCTCGAGTTCGTCTGGTCGTTGTCCGCGATGATTCCGCCGCCAGCATAGAACCGGGGCTGCGCGACTGCCGGCGCGGTGAACGACAGACTGCACAACAGAACGGCCGCGGCGTGGAATCGGTGGCGCATGCTCTGCCCCCTGCCTTTCCAGAAGGCGCAGAGGCGCGAATAACCGGCTCACTGTCGGGGCTTTGCGCGGGAAGCCGCTCGCTCGGCCGCAAGCTGTGCGTTGATTTCCTGGCTGAACCCCGTGCGCGCGAGAAGCGCCTGAAAGCCCGGATCGGACCGGAGAGGCGCGAGATCGGGAGCGTTGGCAAAGCCGCCGAGCGACCGGAGGGCCTCAGCGCGCTCCAACGACTGAATCGCCTGAGCCACCTGCCCGAGCCTGGCGTAGACGGAAGCGGCTCCAACACCGGGGCTCAGCGGTTGTATTCGGAGCCGCTCGCGCCAATAGCCGGTCCAGCCTGATCGTGCGTACGCGCGCCGCAATTGTTCGGCGAGCTCTGGTTCTCCCCGAGCCGCCCGCCCCCTCTCGAAAGCTTCGACCGCTTCATGCTGTTTGCCTTGCTGCTCCAGACATCGACCGAGCAGCGTCAACAGCGTGAGCGTGGCCTCATTCGGTTCGAGCGTCATCGCGTTCTCGCATTCGACGACGCAGTCGTCGTAGCGGCGCGAGAAGTAGGACATTTCGGCCGTGATTCTGGTCGAGAGCGGCGACGCCGGATAGAGCTGGAGTGTGCGACGGTGCACTTCGAACGCCTCGTCGAAGGCGTCGTGGTGCAACAAGAAGAAGCTATAGGCGCGCAGGACCGAGACGTCTTCGTCGTCGAGCTCCATTGCGCGCATGTGAGCACGCTGCGCCTCGAATGGTGCGAAATCGAGGTACTGATAGATGTGGCCGAGGACGGTGTAGGCGAGCGCTACCGAATCATCGAGCTCAATGGCTTTCAGCGCCAGCCCCCGTGCTGTTTCACGGACTTCGACTCCGCTCCTCACCGCAAGCCATACGGTATTGAGCATCGTCAACGCGAGCGCTGCATGCGCGCGCGCGTACTGCGGGTCGAGCTTGATCGCCTCACGGAACTCGTGCTCTGCCTGCTGCATCCGGTCGCGGTTGAAGACTTCGAGGTGGTAGAGTCCGAATGAATAGCGCCGGAACGCTTCGGCACTGGTCGTATCCTGCCGGCGGAGGCGAGCACGTTCCGCGGTCGTCAATCCGAGGTGTTCGCCGAGCCATTGGACGACGTGGTTTTGAGCCACGAGCACATTGGTGAAGGCTTCGGACCAGTCACCGGTGACCGGTTTTGCGCCGTCGACCGTTCGGAGCAGTTCCAGCTTCACCTGCAGTCCGCCGCCGGCGTGCTGCACGTAGCCTTGAACGACGAGGTCGACTCCGAGCGCCTGGCCAGCCTCTAATGGGTTTTGATTTCCTTCGGTGTGTGCGCGCACTCTCGCCAGCGGCTGGACGTGGAGCGTGCCGATCCGACCGAGCTGTGCGATAACCGCCTCGGTCATGCCTTGCCCGAGCGCGACATCCGCGTCGGTAGACCCAGCAACCTTGAATGGCAGTACCGCGATCGACCGGCGCCCCGGGTTCGGAGTTGTTGCTGATGCCAACCGATTCCGATCGCCATCTGCCGGTCCGACCGAACCCGCCACAAGCCACGCGAGGAGAACAAGTCCCGCCGCCAGCGCGACGCCGCACGCAATTGCCAAGGCTCGATGACGGCCTCGCAGCCGCATCAGATCTTCGGCGAGGCTCCCGGCGCTTTGATGCCGTTTTTCTGGCTCCGGATTCAGCGCGCGCTCGACGACGCGCGCAAGACTCCGCGGCAAATCCTTGCGAACGTCCTTCAGCGCGGCGCGCTCGCCGCGGCTGTGCGCGAGACGCAGATCGTGCAGATTTGCGGCACGGACTGGATACCCACGCGTGAGAATGTGAAAGAGAAGCACGCCCAGGCTGTAAACGTCGCTCTGCGGCGAGGACTCTTTCCCAGACAAGAGTTCAGGTGCTAAGTACAGCGGCGTGCCCGCGAGCGAGACGGCGGAAGGATCGCTCACCTCGCGCCCGGTGCCGAAGTCCATCAGCACGACGCGGCCGGTCGCTTCAACCATCACGTTGTGCGGCTTGATGTCGCGATGCAGCAGCCCGGCCGCGTGCACGGCGTCCACGGCGCGGCACAGTT
>DASRIK010000539.1:0-2305 GCA_035650035.1 Burkholderiales bacterium
TAAAACTCGACCTGGCCTTTCGCATTCCGCGGAGCGAGCTGCAGGTTGACAACATCGCGATTGGCCGCCGCCATCGGATCCACGGCAAAGTGAGCCTTTCCGATAATGCGTTCGTATGTTCCAGACTTGCCGAAGGATTTGCCCTCGAGGATCGGCGAGCGTTCGGAGACTTCGACACGAACAAGAGCCGCCTGTAGAAGGACGGGAGTGAACAGCGCTAGGACACGAAGAGTCACGCCTGCCATTGTAGTGAATGGCGGAGTGATCCGGACAGACCCGGTTATATACTAAATGCGATTCCATGCACGAACACGATCACGAGCATCAGGAGGTCCCATCCGATCCGGCGCTGCGAGCCAAGGCGCTCGAATCTTTGTTAGTCGAGAAAGGATTAGTCGATCCGGCTGCATTGGACGCTCTGGTCGACGCCTTCGAAACCAAGATCGGGCCGCGCAATGGCGCGCGTGTCGTGGCACGCGCGTGGGTCGATCCGGAATATAAAAGACGGCTTTTAGAGGATGGCGGCCGTGCGATGGCCGAGCTTGGTTTCTTACCCACGCACGACGAAGATATGGTGGTCGTCGAAAACACGCCGAAGGTGCACAACCTGGTGGTATGTACGCTGTGCTCCTGTTACCCGTGGCCGGTGCTCGGATTGCCGCCTGTCTGGTACAAGTCGGCGCCGTACCGGTCGCGAGCCGTGATCGATCCACGCGGTGTTCTGCGCGAATTTGGAGTGGAGTTGCCCGAGGACGTCGAGGTTCGCGTGTGGGACAGCACGTCCGAGATCCGCTACCTGGTTTTACCGGAACGGCCGCCGGGCACGGAAGGAATGAGTGAAGAGGAGCTCGCCGAGCTGGTTACGCGGGATGCGATGGTCGGGGTCGCTAAGTTATGAATGGCATTCATGACATGGGCGGAATGCATGGTATGGGGCCCGTTCGCCCCGAGAAGGACGAACCGGTCTTTCACGAGCCTTGGGAAGCGCGTGTCTATGCCATGACCCGCGCAATCGGCGCGTGGAACAAATGGAACATCGACGCAGGCCGCTACGGGATTGAGCGCATCGCTCCGGCAGACTACCTGCGCATGAGCTACTACGAGCGCTGGCTGGCGCGAAACATTGAACTCCTGGTGAAACACGGATTGGTTACTCACGACGAAATGGAAAGCGGCAAGTCTGCGCGCGGATCGCGTAAGGCGACGCCGGCTCTGACCGCTGACGCTGTACCGGCGATCGCGGCGCAGCGTCCGACTTTTCGGCGTAGCGACTCGGACGCGAAGGCTCGATTCCAAATCGGCGATCGCGTTCGCGCGCGCAACGTCAATCCGACTGGGCACACGCGTCTGCCTCGATATGTCAGAGGCAGAGAGGGCGTCATCGCTCGGCATCATGGCGTGTTCGTGTTCCCGGACACGAATGCCGAGTTTCTAGGCGAGCAGCCGCAGCACTTGTACTCGGTTCGTTTTGCCGCACGTGAACTGTGGGGCGATTCCGCCTCCGAGCGCGATTCCGTTTACCTCGATCTGTGGGATAGCTACCTTGAGCATGCCTGATCTCGATTCCGAAAGACTCGCCGCTTTGCCTTCACTGCCGCGCGATGAAGAAGGTCCGGTGTTCGCTGAGCCTTGGCAAGCGCAAGCGTTCGCCATGGCGGTCCGGCTTTCGAAGCAAGGTTATTTCACGTGGAAAGAATGGGCGTCTGCGCTCGCTGAGGAACTGCGATCTGCGGAGCCGGACGACGGCTCTCGTTACTACGAGCACTGGCTGGCCGCGCTGGAACGTTTGGTGACGAGTAAAGGTCTGCTCGACACGGCAGCCCTACGAACTCGCAAGGAAGCATGGGCTGACGCGTATCGCCACACACCTCACGGGCAGCCGGTTGTATTGAGACGCGAGACTTAATAGCCGCAATCACCGCTTCCTGCGGTCAGCGCGAAGTTAGTTCATTACCCTTTTGCCGGCACCGCTTGAAACGGCATCGAACGCACACGCCGGCCCGTCACGGCGAACATGGCATTCGCCATGGCGGGCGCGACTGCGATGATGGGTGTCTCGCCGGCGCCGACCGGTTCGGCTTCTTTCTTGTCGACCAGCACCACATCGATCTTAGGGACGTCCCGGAAACGCGGCACGCGGTATTCGGAGAAGCGCGGGTTCCGCAGTTTTCCGTTCGCGAACAGGATCTGCTCGCGCAGGGCGGCGAGCCCCATCACGATGCAGCCTTCCACCTGCGCCTTCAGGTTTGCCGGATTCAGGATGGCGCCGCATTCGTAGGCTTCGCAGATCTCGAGCAGCCTCGGC
>DASRIK010000540.1:0-2102 GCA_035650035.1 Burkholderiales bacterium
CATGGAGGTGATCTACGACCTCGACACCGAAGCGCGCGAACTATGCCGGCAGCTCGGAGTGCGAATGGAGCGCGCCCGCACCGTCGGCACCGCGCCGGAGTTCGTGCGGCTGATTCGAAGGCTGCTGCTGGAGCCCTGCCAGATCTGCGAGCCCGATTGCTGCCCGCGCCCGCAGAGACCGGCTCACGCGCGCTTGTAGCCGAGTAGCACGAGCGATTGGCCGAGAGGAAAGTTGACGCCCTTGCCGATGCAGGCCGCCTCGGCATCCAGCACTGCGCCGAGCAGACGGTCGAGCGCCGGGTGTACGGGCTGAACGCCGCTGGCAGGAGGCTGGTGCGTGAGCGGTTCCCAGATTCGGAACTTCGCCAGTGCCGCCGGCATCAGCAGCGAATTCGCGTAAGTGCAGCGTTGGACCGCAATGCCGCATGACTCCGCGAGTCTGACAAGCCGCCTGCGAGTGAATCGCTGGCGTTCATGAGCGAACTCAGAATGACGGCTGCGCAGAATGTCGAGCGCGGACACTCGCAGCGCGAGCAACCCGCCCGCTGAGAGAACACGCGCGAGCTCCGCCATCGCCCGCGTCTCCTCGCCGCGCGGAAAGTGTACGATCACATCCATCGACAGAACTGCGTCGAAGGAGGCGCGCGGAAAGGGCAGCCGCGCAATGTCTGCTTGCACGAGACGACCCACGCCGAGCGATCGCGCATGACGAAGACCCTCCATGCCCAGGTCGAGCGGGTACATCCGCCAGCCGTACCGCTTGGCGAGCAGGCTTGCCAGGTATCCGGTGCCGCACCCGGCCTCGAGCACGCGAGTGAAGTGCCGCGCTCCCGCAACCGGATCGAGCAGGCGGAATAGGATCTGATTCATCCCGCGGTACCACCAGAAGCTCTGCTCCGAGCGCGCGATGTTAGAGAATTCCGCCGGATTCATCCGGCGTGACTGTGGGACAGGCCTCCCGGCGTGTCACCCACCAGCTTCCGAAACTCCGGTTCTAACGCAGGCACAAAGATCGCCGCATCTGAACCGTAAATACTGGAGCCGCCGTCGAAGTTCATGAAACGAGCCCCAGCCTCTTCCGCGATGATCTTCAGCGGCGCAAAGTCCCACGGATGCGCGTGCAGTTCGATCCACAACTCAGCGAAGCCGGACGCGACCAGCATCGCATCGAGACAGCCGCCGAGGCTTCGAACCGCCCAGAACTGCGACAGCCAATCGGGAGCCGACTTCGCGAATGGAAATTCGTGCAAACGGTTCAGACCATCGATGCAGACGATCGCGCTGGAGGCCGAATCGATGGCGGAAATCGAGAGGCGCGAATCGTTGCGCCACGAGCCCGCTCCGCGAAGAGCAGAGTACATTTCACGCCGCGGAGCCATGTTGCACACTCCGGCCACCACTTCGCCATCCACCTCGAAGCCGATCAGGACCGACCACAGCGGCAGCCCGCGGACGAAATCGCGGGTGCCGTCGATCGGGTCGATGATCCAGCGGCGGCCGTTGCGCGATTCTTTATGCGTGCCTTCCTCGCCAAGAATTCCATCATCGGGAAACACGTCTTCAATGCGGCCCGCAATCAAACGTTCCGACTCGCGATCGGCAATCGTAACCGGCGAGAGATCCGGCTTCGATTCGGGTTTCAACTCCGGGGTCTGATAGCCGAGCGCGAGCTCACCTGCATGCATCGCCGCCGAGCGCGCGAAGTGCAACTCCTTTTCGAATAGCATGCGCCCTCATTGTAGCCGACGGCCCCTTGCGGGCGTGATACTTTGATACTGGAATGACAGCTCGCACGCTCTTCACTGTGCTGGAGGAGACCGCTGCCCGCCATCCGTCGGCGACCGCGCTGTATCAGCCGTCCGGGAACAAATCCGGCGAAAAATATCGCAAGTACACCTGGACCGAGTACCGCGATACCGTTCGCGATTTCGCCTGCGGGCTGCGCGTTCTCGGTATCGGAAAGGGCGACATCGTCGCGCTGCATTCGGAGACTCGGGCCGAGTTCTATCTTGCCGATCTCGGCGTGATGGCAAATGGATCCATTGCCGCGGCCCTGTACACAAGTCTTCCTCCAGGCGATCACCTGGAGACGATCGCCGCGA
>DASRIK010000541.1:0-3133 GCA_035650035.1 Burkholderiales bacterium
CGGATTTCCGCCGATTCCTCGAGTGAGATCGACGTGCTGTCCACGACGATTTTCGGCACTTTGCCTTTGGAGGTCACGCCTTTCTCGCCGAAGAGCACTTCCTTCACGTCCTTGCCCGTCGACACCATGGTGAAGACGATGTCGCAGTCCGCGAGATCGGTCAGCGAATCGACGACCTTCGCGCCCGAAGCCGCAAGCGGCTCCGCCTTGGAGCGCGTGCGGTTCCATACCGAGATGTCGGCGCCGGCTTTCGCGAGTCGTTCGGCCATCGCGTAGCCCATGCGGCCTATGCCGATCCAGCCGAGCTTGTGCTGCTTCATGTTTGCCATTGCTGTTCCTTTCTCAGATCCTTGATCGTTGCCGTCAGCGTTCCACCGGCACGCCCACGAGATTTCCCCACTCGGTCCAGGAGCCGTCGTAGACGCGCACTCGCGTCAGACCGAGGAGCTCCGTAAGCGCGAAGTACAGAACCGTAGCTCGGTGACTCATGCGGCAATACGTAATGATGTCCTTGCCGGAATCGACGTCGCGCGCTCGCACGGCCGCGCCGAGAGCCTCCGCGGGCTTGAAGCTTTTATCGGATTCGAGGAGCTCCTCGAACATCAGGTGTTTCGCACCGGGGATTCGGCCATACCGCAACGCGCCGACGTCGGGATGACCCGGCACGCCTACGCGTTCGCCCCTGTATTCCTCTCTCGAGCGCCCGTCGAGGATGATCAGGTCGCGCCTGCCGAGCGAGGCCAGCACTTCGTCACGGCCGATCCGCATCGTCTCGCTGCGTCCGACCGGACGGTACGCGACAGCCGGTCGCGGCGCGCGCACTTCGGTGGTCAGCGGCCTGCCCTGCCGCTCCCAGCGATAGCGCGCTCCGTCGAGTACCTTGACGTTGCGATGGCCGCAGTACCTGAACGTCCACCACGCGTAGACCCCGAACTGCACCGGCTCGCCGTAGAAAACGACGGTCGTGTCGTTGCTTATCCCGGCTTCGCCGAGCTTGCGCGCAAAGTCATCCGGCGTTGGAAAATCGCGCGCATGGCTGTCCCACAGCATCGACTTCCATTCCCAGCAGACGGCGCCCGGAATGTGCCCCGCGCGATACGACTGGAGCCGCTCTTCCTGGCCGAGGCCCGCGATTTCGATGACGCACACGCGCGGATCATCGAGGTGCGCCGCGAGCCACTCCGGCGTGACCAGGGCGGACTCTGAAGCCGCAACCGAGCTCATTTCGATCGGCGTACGGCTCACGCACTCAAGTCCTGCGTCCAGCTACGCGTCTCGATGATGAGCTTCAGCTCCCGCAGAAACGCGGCCGCATATGCGCCATCGACGGCGCGATGATCGAAGCTTTGCGTAAGCATGCCGACGGGGCGTATCGCCAGGCTGTCGCCTTCGGGACTTTCCACGACGACCGGCTTCTTGCGCACGGCGTCCGTCGACAGGATCGCGACCTGGGGCTGGTTGATGATCGGCGCGGTGATCACGGTGCCGTACGCGCCGTTGTTCGTGATCGTATATGTGCCTTCGGCGAGCTCGTCCGGCTTCAGTTTGCCGGCTCGTGCGCGAACCGCGAGGTCGTTGATCTCGCGCGCGAGCTGAGGCAGCGATTTGTTCGGCACGTCCTTTACGACCGGCACCATGAGCCCTTCGAAATTCATGTCGACGGCGATGCCCAGATTGATGCGCCGCTGGAGCGTGAGCTTTTCTCCGCCGAACACCGCGTTCAGCTTCGGGTACCGGCCGAGCGCGATCGAAACGGCGCGCGCGATGAAAGGCAGGTACGTGAGGCTGAAGCCTTCGCGCGACTTCCATTCGGGCCCAAGCTCCCGCCGCGCCTGCTCGACACGAAGGAAATCGGCTTCCACCACCTGCATGACATGAGGCACGGTGGTCCACGACTTCTGCATGTTCTCGGCCACGCGCTTACGCACGGCGTTGAGCGGCAGCGATTGCGCGGCTGCACCGGCGAGCGTCGCCGGTGTCGTGGGCTCGATCCGTTCCGCAGGCGTACCCGGTACCTGTGTGACGGGCGGTGCGGTGCGGGCACTCGCCGGCTCTCCATCACGCAAGGCGATATATTCCGTCACGTCCTCGCGTGTGATGCGGCCATCGCGGCCGGTGCCGCGGATCGCACCGGCGTCGAGGCCGTGCTGAGCGATCAGCTTGCGCACCACGGGTGAAAGCCGGCTCTGCGCGCCCCCTTCCGGGGCGGAAAGCGGCGGCTTCGCGATTTCGCTTGCGTGTTCGGCCGTGGGGCTGATGCGCTGCGCCCCGGTGCCGTCGCTCTTCGCGGCAGCAGTAATGCGGCCGGTTTCGCGGGTCGCCGCGGTGGCGCCACTTTCGCGGATCACCGCGAGGCGCGCACCGACTTTAGCCGTGACGCCTTCCCCCACCAGGATCTCCGCAACGACACCGCTGGCAGGCGCGGGGATTTCGGTGCTGACTTTGTCGGTCTCGACGTCGAACAGCAGTTCGTCCGCCTTCACCGCGTCGCCGACTTTCTTGTACCACCTGGTGACCACACCTTCGGCGACGGTTTCGCCCAGCTGCGGCATGATGACATCCATCGTTAATTGCCCTTCGCCTCGTAAACGACTCTGCCGCCGACCATCGTGAGCACCGGCCTGATGTCCCTGATCTGATCGGCCGGTATGGTCAGGTAATCGCGGTCGAGCACGAGCAGGTCTGCGTACTTGCCCGGCTGCAGCGAACCGAGATTCGATTCCTGGAAAACGACGTACGCGTTGTTGCGGGTGTGTGCGATCAGCGCTTCCTCGCGCGTGATCGTCTGCCGGTTCACCTGGTGCCCGCCGATCATTTTGCCGGTGACTGCGAACCACAGGTTGTAGAACGGATTGGACGTGGTGACCGCCGTGGCGTCCGAGCCAAGGCCCCACATGATTCCACTGTCCTGCACCATGCGCATCGGCGGCATGGACCAGGCGCGCTCGCCGTGGAAACGATGCATGAGCACGCCCTGGATGAGCGGCCTCGTATGGATCTGCGCGGTCATACCGAGACGCTTCATGCGTTCGATCTGCTGCGGCGTCACCTGGTCGATATGCGAGAGCGCCCAGCGCAGGCCCTTGATCGGTTTCTCGCGGTTGATCTCTTCGTACAGCGTGAGGAAGGCGTC
>DASRIK010000542.1:0-11797 GCA_035650035.1 Burkholderiales bacterium
TGCCTACGAGCAGATAAAGAAGGCCGGCCAGCACGGGAACTGCTATCGTCGCTACGACCGCGGCGTTGCGTCCTCTGACCGGCGGCGCCGAAGCCGTGTCTTCCGCCGCGGCCTCCTGCAGCACGCGTGTGTCGACTTCGCGTCGCGCCTGTTCGTAACCTTCCTGCGAAAGCGTCCCCGCGGCGAGATCCGCATCGAGCTCCCGCAGCTGATCGCGATACACCGCCGCGTTTACGCTGCTGCGCGAGACCGATTTCCCACCTTTCGCCCTGACGAGCGGCGGCACGATGAAGAGCAGCGCGCCGAGGACGAGTAACGCCGCCACAACGATAAACACCGTCATCCCTGTTCTCCTGCATCCTGTCGTCCGAGCAACGCGGCTGCTCGTGTGCGCTCGGCTTCGCTAAGCTGCGGAGCGGGGCCCGCGGGGCGCCGCGACAGGCGGTAAAACAACGCCCCGAGCCCGATTACGAGAAGCAGAAACGGACCGACCCAGAGCAGCAAAGTGGCGGCTTTGACGGGCGGCCGATAGAGCACGAAATCGCCGTAGCGCTCGACCATGTAGTCGATGATTTGCTGGTTGGTCTTGCCGCCCTTCATCTGCTCGCGAACCTGGTTGCGCAGGTCGACGGCGAGATCGGCATTCGAATCGGCGATCGTCTGGTTCTGACACACGAGGCAGCGCAGCTGGTTGGAGAGCTCGGACACCCGCTTCTCGAGCGCAGGGTCTTCCGCCGCCGGCGCGGCTTCAGCGGCCCAGGCCGTGGATGTAGCCAGGAGGCAGACCCACGCGACGAACAGAATTATTCTTTTCATCAGCTGCAACTCACGCCTCCTGCTGAAGCTTTTTCACGAGCGGCAGGACCTTCTTCTCGAGCACTTCGGGCGTGACGATGCCGATCTGTTTGTAACGGATGACGCCTTGCTTGTCGATCACGTACGTCTCCGGCACGCCGTAGACGCCGTAGTCGATACCCACCTGGCCTTTCAGATCGAAAGCGGAAAGCTTGTACGGATCGCCGAACTGCTTGAGCCAGGCGATCCCTTCGTCGCGCTTGTCCTTGTAGTTGAGCCCGTAGATCGGCACCAGCCCGGTTCGCGCGAGATCCATCAGCACCGGATGCTCCTGGCGGCAGCTCACGCACCACGAAGCCCACACGTTGAGCAGCCAAACCTGGCCGCGCATCTCGGCCGGCGAAAAGCTCTTGCCAGGATCCTGCAATTGCGGAAGCGTGAACCCGGGCGCCGGTTTGTCGATGAGCGGCGACGGCACCTCGCGCGGGTTGAGCTGAAGGCCCACACCCAGCAGCACGACGAGTGCGATGAACGCCGCGATCAGCAGGTAGCGGCCGAGCGGCGGAGCTTTACGGACGGCTTCGGTAGACATGGTTTATCTCGCAGGAGCGGGTTGAGGCCGCGCGCGTGGCTGTGACGGCGGCGCTTCAGCGGGCGCGGAATCGCGGGCGGCGATGCGATAACGCCGGTCGGAAGCCGCGAGGATTCCGCCGATCGCCATGATGACGCAGCCGAGCCAGATCCAGAGCACGAACGGCTTGTGCTGCACGCGCACGACCCAGGCCGAGCCCTGAACTGCCTCGCCGAGCGCGACGTAAAGATCGCGCGTGAAACCGGTATCGATGGCCGCTTCGGTCATGGGATTCTGCTGCACGAGGTACATGCGTTTTTCGGGGTAGAGCGTAGGAAGAGGTTTGCCCCCGCGGCTCACTTCGATGGTGGCGCGCGCTGCGACGTAGTTCGGCCCTTCGACTTCTCGCACGCCGCCGAAACGGAAAACGTAACCGGCGAGCTCGACGGTTTCGCCTACGTCCATCCGCACGTCTTTCTCCTGTCCATAGCCGTTCACGAGCGTGACACCGACGACGAACGCCGCAACGCCGAGGTGCGCGACGCACATGCCGTAGTAGCTGAGCGATGAAGCCCGAAGCTTCGCTCCGAGACCCTGACCCGCCGCATTGCGCAGGCGGTGAACGAGTCCCGTGATCGTCGTCGCTGCGATCCACACCGCGAGCAGAAGCCCTGCGCTGACCCCCCACGACCAGTGGCCGAGCGTGAACGGCAGTATCGCTGCGACGATGACGCTCACGGCCGCAGCCCAGCGCAGCCGCGTCGCAAGATCCGGCAGACCGGCGTTCTTCCAGCGCGCGAGCGGGCCGACACCGATCAGAAAGAGCGCGGGCATCATAAGCGGAACGAAAACCGCCTCGAAGTAAGGCGGCCCGACCGAGATCTTCCCGGCGCCAAGCGCGTCGAGCGCAAGCGGATAGAGCGTGCCGAGCAGCACGGAGCCGCACGCGACCACGAGCAGCACGTTGTTCGTGAGCAGCATGGATTCGCGCGAAATGACGCCGAACCCGCCGCCGAGTCCCACACGCGGCGCGCGCCACGCGTAGACCGCGAGCGAACCGCCGATCACGATCGCGAGAAAAGCGAGGATGAATATCCCGCGCCGCGGATCCGTGGCGAACGCGTGCACCGACGTCAGCACGCCCGAGCGCACGAGGAATGTCCCGAGGAGGCTCAACGCGAACGCCGTGATCGCAAGCAGCACCGTCCAGCTTTTGAACGTGCCGCGCTTCTCGGTAACCGCCAGGGAATGCACGAGTGCCGTCCCGACGAGCCACGGCATGAAGGATGCGTTTTCGACAGGGTCCCAGAACCACCAGCCACCCCAGCCGAGCTCGTAGTAGGCCCAGTAGCTACCGAGCGCGATGCCGAGCGTGAGGAAAAGCCACGCGGTCGTCGTCCATGGCCGCGACCAGCGGGCCCACGCCGCATCGAGTCGACCCGCGAGCAGCGCCGCGAGCGCAAACGAAAACGCGACCGAAAACCCGACATAGCCCATGTAGAGCATCGGCGGGTGGAAAACCATGCCCGGATCCTGGAGCAGCGGGTTCAGGTCGCGGCCGTCCGGCGGCGCCGGAAAAATGCGATCGAAAGGGTTCGACGTAAACAGCATGAATGCGAAGAAGCCGACGGCGACGAGGCCCATCACCCCGAGCACGCGCGCGACCATTTCCTCGGGCAGTCGCCGGCTGAACACGCTCACCGCAGTGCTCCAGAGCGCGAGCATGACCGTCCAGAGCAGAAGCGAGCCTTCGTGCCCACCCCACACCGCAGCGACGCGATATTCGAGCGGCAGCCTGGAATTGGAGTTCGTCGCGACATACTGGACCGAGAAGTCGTTGGTGACGAACGCGTACGCAAGACAGCCGAACGCGATCAGCACGAAAACGAGCTGTCCCTGCGCCGCAGGACGCGCGACGGCCATCCATGCCGCATTGTTGCGCGCGGCACCGGCAATCGGCAGCACCGCTTGCGCGATGGCGAGGCACATGGCGAGCACCAGCGCAAACTGACCAAGTTCAGGAATCATCGGATATGACCTTTTTTGAAAGCGACTGGGCGCGTCATCAGCAAAGAAAAACCAGCTCGGTGGCTGTCGATCATTTCGACATGCTCTTCGCCGCCATCGGCTGGCCTTTTTGAGCCGTATCGACGGCGTGCTGAGCCTCGGGCGGCATATAGTTCTCGTCGTGCTTCGCAAGCACTTCGCTCGCGACGAACACGCCGTCGGCACTCAGCCGGCCTTGGGTTACGACACCTTTTCCTTCACGGAACAGATCGGGCAGCACGCCGCGGTAGACCACCGGGATCTGCTTGGCAGTGTCCGTCACGACGAAACGTACCGTGACACCGTCGGCCTGACGCTTGACGCTTCCGGGCTCGACGAGACCGCCCACACGGAAAGTACGGCCGATGGGCGCTTCGTTCGCCGCCACCTGGGTCGGCGTGAAGAAGAAGACGAGGTTTTTTTCGAACGCGCTCAATACGAGAAATGCCGCGAAGCCGAGTGCCGCCACACCCACGGCAATGAGCGCGAATCGCTTGTGCCGCGGCTTCACGTGCGCCTCGTCTCTGCGCGAGCCTGTGCACGCAGCTCGCGCAGTATGTTACGTCTGCGCTTCGCGACCAGCAGGATTTCGGCTGCAAGCAAGGCGAAGGTGACAGCGTACGAGCCCCATACGTACAAGCCGTATCCGCCCATCGCAAGAAAATGGTCCAAGCTCTGCCAGTTCATCCATTACTCCTAATATGTGCCGCAACCCAGTCGCTCCCGCGCTCGCGCTCGAGAATGATCGAGCGCACGCGGGCGAGCGCCACGGCGATGCTGTACATCCAGAAGGCAAGCGCCACCAGGATCATGCCCGTGAACATCGTCGCCGCCATGGTCGGCGCTTTGGTGAGGCTCACCGAAGCGCCCTGATGCAACGTGTTCCACCACTTCACCGAGAAGTAGATGATCGGCACGTTCACGACGCCGACCAGCGCGAGCACCGCGGCGGCACGATCCGCGCGACGCGGGTCCTCGATCGCAGCGTGCAGCGCCATGAATCCGAAATAGAGGAATAGCAGGATGAGCTCGGACGTCAGGCGCGCGTCCCAGACCCACCATGCGCCCCAGGTGGGTTTGCCCCACAGCGCACCCGTCCAGAGCGCAATGAACGTGAAGAGCGCACCCGTCGGCGCGAGCGCGCTCGCCATCATCCCGGAAAGCCGCGTATTGAGAACGAGCCCGAGGCCGGCCCAGAACGCCATGATCACGTAAACGAACATGGACATCCACGCCGCGCCCACGTGAATGAAGATGATGCGGTAGGACTCGCCTTGCTGCGCGTCCGTCGGTGCGACGAAGAAGGCCACGTAAACGCCCATCACCGTCAGAATCGCCGCGGCCGTCGCGAAATACGGAATCGCTTTCCCAGCCAGCGGGTAAAACGTCTGAGGTGACGAGAATCGGAAGAGATTCCAGCGCCGCTCCGACGGGAATGCTAGTTGGCTCGTGGTTCTCATGACGTAGTTGTCGTAAAGATTCTCATTCTAAGCTCTGGCGCTCTCGCGCCGTCGGTGAGTCGTTCATTCGACGGCGATGCGCAACGCCGCCGAAATCGGCCACAGCGAGCAGGTCGCCGCGAACAGCAGCAACGCGCCGAGCAGCATCAAATGGGCCGTCGAATCGATCTCGGCACTGGCCGCGTGTACCGCGCCTGCGCCCAGTATCAGAACGGGGACGTACAGGGGCAACACAAGCAACGCCGTCAGCACGCCCGAGCCGCGAACGCCAAGCGTCAATGCCGCGCCGACGGCACCGATCAGCGACAGCACCGGCGTGCCGAGCGCGAGCGACGCGGCCAGCACACCCATGGCTTCGAACGGCAGGCCGAACTGTACCGCGAGCAGCGGCGCAAGCGCGATGAGTGGCACACCCGTGAGCAGCCAGTGCGCCGCAACCTTCCCGAACACGAGGACCGACAGCGGCACGGTTGTCATCAGCATCTGTTCGAGCGTGCCGTCCGCGAAGTCGGAGGCGAAAAGCCGGCTCAGCGCGAGCATCGAGGCGAGCAGCGCCGCAACCCATAGTACCCCCGGTCCGACCGCGCGGAGCAGGTTCGGTTCCGGTCCGATGCCAAAAGGGAAGAGGCTCGCCACGATCACGAAGAAAATGACGGTATTCGCAACGTCCGACCGGCGCCGCATCGCCAGGAGCAGGTCGCGGTAGACCACCAGACGGAGCGTCTTCAGCACGAGCGCCTCATGCCGAAAGATCGAGCTGCCGGGTAGCGGCGGCTGCGATCGACACTTCCTGGTGCGTGGTGAGCATCACCGCGCCACCGGCGGCGACATGATGGCCAATGAGGCCCTGCAGGTGCGCGACGGCGGCTTTGTCCAGTGCCGTGAATGGCTCGTCCAGTATCCAGAGCGGCCGCGATCGGCTCACGGCGAGCTTCGCAAGGCTCACGCGGCGGCGCTGGCCCTGTGAAAGCACGCGGGCGGGCAAGTCCGCGCAAGCGCGAACTCCGAAAGCGTCCAGCGCGTCCAGCGTGTGATCGGTGGCAGGCGCGAGGCCTGCGATGGCGCACCCGATTCGCAGATTCTCCCCTGCAGTGAGGTCGTCCTTGAGCGCATTCGCGTGGCCGACGTAGACGACGTCTTTCCAGTAATCCTCGCGCAGCCGACGGATGCTCTCCCCGTTCCAGTGCACGTCTCCGGCGGCGGGAACCGACAGCCCGCATACGATGCGTAGCAGGCTCGTCTTGCCGCTGCCGTTTTCGCCCGCCACCCGCAGCAGCTCGCCGGGCTGGAGCGTAAACTCCAGGCCCCGGAACAGGGTGCGATCGCCGCGGACGCACTCGAGCCCCGTGCCTTCAAGCATACGCGGCCGATAACGTCATCGAGCGCGTGTGGGGCCACCCCTGCGGTGTTTTCATGTCCTTCAACGGTCGGAAAATGACGATCGGCGCTGCCGAGAGTAGCCGATGCGCCGTGCGTGAAGTTGATTCAAGTCAAGGTCGCGCCCGGCGGGCAGGAGCCCGGCCCAGGCGACAGCTAATATAAACTACAACGCTTTTGACGGTCGCGCGTTACGGTGAAGCATGGCCTGGCGCGCACGGTTTCGGATGCTTCGGCGCTCCTGGCACAGGGTGGCCGTTCCGGCGACAGCACGCGTCACACGAGTAAGGACGAACATGAAATACCAGGGGTACCTGAAGATGGCCACATTCCTGATCGCTGCGAGCCTCTCGCTCGCGGCCCACGCCGCGGACGGGCAGCGCCCGCGGACCGGCAAGCAGGTCGTGGACGAGGTCTGCGCGAAATGCCATGCCACCGGCGCGCAGGGCGCGCCGCGGATCGGCGACAACAAGGCCTGGCAGACGCGCGCCTCGCGCGGACTCTCGTCGCTCAACCAGAGCGCGTTGAAAGGGATACGTAACATGCCGCCGCATGGCGCCCGTATGGACCTCACCGACCTCGAGTTGAAGCGGGCCGTCACCTACATGGTCAATCAATCGGGCGGCAACTGGATCGAGCCCGCGGACACGCAACACCCCAGGGTGCGCTCCGGCCGCGAGGTCGTGGAAGCGCGCTGCAGCAAGTGCCACGCCACGGGTGAAGGTGGCGCGCCGCGGATCGGTGATCGCGCGGCGTGGATCCCCCGGTTGCGCAACGGTTTCGAAGGGACGGTGCGCTCGGCGATCAACGGGCACGGAGGGATGCCGGCGCGGGGCGGTCTGCCGGATCTTACGGACCATGAGATTCGCGGCGCGATAGTCTATATGTTCAATCCGGATCCGCCCGCTCAGAAGTAAGGAAGTCGCGGCCGCACACCGGGCGTGGAAATCGATACCGACGTCCTCGTGATCGGTGCCGGCATCTCCGGACTGACAGCCGCTTTTCTCCTTCAGCGCAAAGGCCTCCGCGTCGAAGTCGTCGAGGCTGCGGCGCGGGTCGGCGGCGTCATCGGCACGGAGCGTGGGCAGGGCGTGCTCTACGAGCGCGGCCCGAACAGCATACTGGACACCCACCCGCGCATCGGCGAACTCGTGGACACGCTGGGGCTCACCCCGGAGCGCGTGGAGGCAAACCGCCTCGCTTCGAGACGCTACATCGTGCGCGACGGCCGCCTTGCGCCACTGCCGACGTCGCCACCCGCTTTCCTGAAGACATCCGTGTTCTCGTGGCGTTCGAAGCTGCGACTCCTGCGCGAGCCGTTCGTCGCGCCCGCGCCGGCCGGCGAGGAGGAATCGCTCTCGCACTTCGTCGAGCGTCGTCTCGGTCGCGAGCTGCTCGACTACGCTGTCGAACCATTCGTCGCCGGCATCTATGCAGGGAATCCCGACGAGCTGTCGCTTCCGGCGGCATTCCCGCGGCTGCACGCGCTCGAGCAGCGCTACGGCAGCCTGATCAAAGGCCAGGTGCTGGGCGCGCGTGAACGCGCGCGGCAAAGCGGGCGCTCGAAGAACACGGCTTCAAGCTTCGCTTTCCGCAGCGGCATGCAGACCCTGCCGGACGCGTTCGCGCGTGCGATCGGGAGCGTTCGTACTCGCGCGCGTGCAACCCGCATTCGGCCGGAGCACGCAGGACGTCTGGTGGTCAGCGTCGAGGGCGCTGAGCGTGTATTCGAGGCAAGGGCGGGAACGGTCGTCCTCGCGGTGCCGGCCTATCGCGCGGCGGAGCTCCTGCGCGAGCCCGCGCCCGAAGCCGCGCGCGCTCTCGCGGAGATTCCGTACGCGCCCGTCGCTTCGGTCGCGCTCGCGTTCGCCCGCGCGGACGTGGCACATCCGCTGGATGGCTTCGGCTTTCTCGCGCCGCGAGTGGAAAAGCGGCGCATCCTCGGCAGCCTCTTCTCGTCGACCATGTTCGAAGGCCGCGCGCCCGATGGCGAAGTGCTCCTCACGACGTTCGTAGGCGGCAGGCGTAATCCCGCGATTGTCGAAAGCGCGGAAGACGAGATCGTGCGATGCGTACGCGAGGAGCTCGCCGATCTTGCCGGCGCGCGAGGCACGCCGCGTTTTTGCGGCGTGACTCGCTGGCACGCCGCGATTCCGCAGTACACGCTGGGGCATCTCGGACGCGTCGAGCGCGCGAAAGCTGCGGAGGCGCTCGTACCGGGGCTTTATCTATGCGGCTCGTATGCAGGCGGCGTGTCGGTAGGCGACTGCATAGGCTCCGCGGTCGCAACTGTGGAACGCATCACGTTTTAGAGGCCTCGCAGCGCAACCGCGACAACTGCTCGTCGCGCTGAGGCTGTACAAACGCGATGTACATCTCGACGCTCCACTAACTCTTTGCAGACACAGAAGTTCTCGCACAAAGCGCGAGCGAGGTGTATGTCCGCGTTGTACTTCGGGAGCGCAACGCCCGCCTGCGCCGCGCTGCGCGCGCTCGCTCTATCGCTCTGAATCCAAAAACAACTTACGGTCGTCCTGCGTTTGCCGCGGCGACTGGCACGGATGTCGCTCATGTAACGAGCGAGAAAGCAGAAAAGAGGCGACGAGATGAACACCAAAACCAGAATTCTCATCGTGGACGACGAAGAAATCGTCCGTCGCAGCCACATGAGAATCCTTGCGAGCGTGCCCTGCAAGGTGGAGGCGGTCCGCGACGGGCAGCAGGCCCTTCAAGCGATGGAAGCGGAATCATACGACGTCGTGCTGCTCGATCTGCGCATGCCCGGCATGGACGGCTTGACCGTGCTCAAAGCGATCAAGGAGAGGTGGCCCGAGAGCGAGATCGTCGTGATCACGGGATATCCCTGCCTCGATACCGCCAAGGAAGCGATCCGGCTCGGCGCTCACGATTATCTGTCGAAGCCGGTCGCGCCAAACGAGGTGATACATGCAACGACCGCGGCACTCAGGCAAAAACACTGGACGCTGCGTCCCGTGCACACAGTGAATACAACCACCGGCGCGCCAGCACGAGGCGCCACTAACTGACCAAGGAGATAGTCATGAGAGCGCTCAAAAAAGTTTTAGTGGTCGACGATGACCCGGTCGTCACCCGCAGCTTCGACCGTGTTCTTTCGAGCAAAGGCTATGCGGTGATCACGGCAAGCAACGGCGAGGAAGCCCTGAACAAAATCGCCACCGAGGATTACGACGTCGTTTATACGGACATCAAGATGCCCGGTATGGACGGCATCGAAGTGGCAAACCGCATCAAGAGCAATCGTCCGTGGCTGCCCGTCGTCATCGTGACGGGGTACGGCAGCGACGAGAACGTCGAGCGTGCGAAAGCCGCCGGCGTCTCGACTGTCCTGCACAAGCCGCTCTCCCCGGAAATGATCGAGGGCAGCGCGCACGAAGCCACACTGGAAGAACGCCCGCACGAGACCCCCGTGCCGGTGGAAGTGGCACCGACGGCGCCGGCACCTGCTGTCACCGCGCCCGCCGAAGTGGCACCACGGAAAGGTGGGCTGCTCGGGTTCGCGAAGAACGTCACGCTGTTCCTCGCCGCCCCCCTGGTCGGCCTCGCCTACATGCTGGCATTCCCGGTAATCGGCCTGGGGCTCATCGCATGGCACGGCGCAGGCGCCATCGGACGGCGCGCACCCCGGTTCGCGCGAGCCGCGAAGCGCGTGGGCCTCTTCGTCGCAGCGCCCTTCGTGGGGCTCGCCTACACGATCGTGCTCCCGTTCGTCGGCCTCGGTATGCTCGTCTGGATGTGCGGCAAACCGTTCTTCGCACGCACCCCCCGTGAATGATGCGATGCTTGATGGACATTAAGGTACAGGCGACATACCGCGCAGCCCGGCTTCAGCACACTGAACACGGCGCCGATCACCGGTATGTCGCCGACCCAAAAGGAACAGACATGAACATCTACTCGAACGCAGGGCGCTTCCTGCGTTCAGCTCTTGCGCTGGCAGCCTGCGCTGCGGCTGCCGCCATGCTGTCGGGTGCGACCTGGGCCGCCGCGCCCGCCGGACAAAGCGCCGAGGCATTGTCGGATGCCGACAAGACGTGTCTCGGCTGCCACGGCGCCGAAGGTCTCAAGAAAGACCTCGCAAGCGGAGAATCGCTGGCGCTGCACGTGGACGGCGCCGCTTTCGCGGGCTCGGTCCACAGGCCGATCGGCTGCACCGGTTGCCACACGCAGATCAACCTGGCCGAGCACCCGGCGAAGACACGCAAGATCGCGAGCGCCCGCGCGTATGCGCTCGAGCAAAGCGAAAACTGCCGCGCCTGCCACGACCGTGTCTTCAAGGCGCACGAGCTGAGCGTTCACGCACAGCGCGTTCGTGAGGGCAATCCCGTCGCGCCCACGTGTGCGACGTGCCATTCGCCGCACGCTGTACGTCCGCCCTCTGTCGAGGAAAGCTCGAACAGCACCTGCCTTACGTGCCATGCCGGTGTCGCCGACGTTCATGCGAAGTGGCTGCCGAACGCCGCACGACATCTCGAAGCAGTATCGTGCTCCGGCTGCCATGCGCCGGCGGCGCTGAAGAAAGTGGACCTGCGGCTGTTCGACGCGTCGGCGGACAAGCGCGTCGCGGATTCCACTGGAAAGCTTCAGTTCGACAAGCTGGCCCGTGCTGCCGATACGGACGGCAACGGTCTCGATCCAATGGAGCTTCGCACGCTCATCGCGCAAGTGAGCCGCCAGATCCCGAAGGCGACATTCGTCGGACATCTGGAGGTTCGTAACGGCGTCGATGCGCACGAGCTGCTGGCCAAAACGAACGCATCGCAGAACTGCTCGCGCTGCCATAGCGACGCGGCAGCGCCGTTTCAGGTGGTGACGGTATCGGCGATCGGGCCGGACGGGAAGCTCGTGCGCTACGATGCACACTCGAGCGTGCTCACCTCTGCGGTGACCGTCGACGTGCTGCGCGGCTTCTACGCGATCGGCGGTACGCGCATCAAGATATTCGACGTATTGCTCGCGCTCGGGCTTATCGCCGGCATCTCCGTCCCCGTGCTCCACATCCTCATCCGGCGTCTCACGCGCCGCCAAGCGAAGCATCCTGGAGAAAACACATGAAACGCGCTTACGTGCATCCCCTGCCGGTTCGGCTCTGGCACTGGACGAACGCCATCGGCTTCATCCTTCTCATTCTTACGGGCCTGCAGATCCGCTACGTCGGCATCGTCAGCGTGATTTCCTTCAAGGCCGCGGTTACGATGCACAACCTCGTGGGCTTCGTGCTGATCGCGAACTACTTTCTGTGGCTGCTGTACTACCTCTTCTCGGACAAGATCGTCGTGTATCACCCCGAGCTCGATCCAAGGAAGTACTTTCGAGGCGCTTTCCGGCAGATGTGGTACTACGGCTACGGTATTTTCAAGGGAGAGCCGAATCCGCACCACGTCAGCGCATACCGTAAGTTCAACGCGCTCCAAAGCCTCACCTACCAGCTCATCATGATGGTGCTCGTGCCGATCCAGTTCTACACGGGTCTGCTGCTCTGGGATCTAGAGCGCTTCTCGGGCACGGT
>DASRIK010000543.1:0-2270 GCA_035650035.1 Burkholderiales bacterium
TACGGCGATGGGTAGAACGCCGAGGCCGCGTGCGCCGCGTGATGCTCGGTGACTAGCACCGGGACCTCGGCACCCAGGGTTTCGCGGACCAGCTCTCGCACGTGAAGCTTGTTCCCGAAGAGTGAACCAGCCGCCTGTCTCCACTGTTCCTCGCCGCGAGGTGCAACGCTGGCGATCGATCGCACCACCCGGTCGAGCGTGAGCGCCGGATTGTCGTAAAACACGACGGCGCTCAGCTCGGATGGATCGATGAACGCTTCCTCGAGGCAGTAGTTGATCGCATGTCGCGGGAAGCGTGGATCGTGCTTCTTCCGTGAGAAGCGCTCTTCCTGCGCCGCGGCGATGATCTCGCCATCGCGCACGATGGCGGCTGCTGCGTCGTGATACAGCGCGGAAATACCGAGAACGGTCGTCACGTTTGCGGTAGTGGTCGTGATTCGGAGATGCGCCCCAGCACGCCGGCCAGCGACTGCGCAAGCACCCGATGGGCCGCCGGAGTGGGGTGCACGTCGTGCGCGAAGCGAAAGGCCCGCCTCGCATCGCGCGGGACGGCGTGAAAGGCGGATAGCGGATCGTGGACGGTCACGCGCGGGAGAGAGGCGAGCTCGGCAAAGCGCGCCTGATATCGGTCCGCGCGAGCCAATTCCTCCACATGGTGATACAGCGGCACCGGCATGATGATCACGGGAACGTGGCTGCTTACGATCCATTGCTCGAGGATAGCACGCATCAACCGCCAGTCGGGGTGATCGGCCCGCGCGTACCCGGGAAGCGGGTCAGGAGCCATTACCATTTGCACGAACGACTTGACGCCTGGTCCCATCTTGTTGAGCACCTGACGGATCAACCGCAGGTCGCCTCCGCGGTCCACAAATCTCGCTTCGTCCCCGAGCAGCGCGGGCGAAACCGGCTCCCGCGGAACCGGGACGTTATGCAATTGCAGCGCCCCGCCGTCCATCATGGTGAAGTATGGCTTGGCCAGGATCATGCGCTCGCCGCCACGATCCGTGAACTCGCGATACCGCGCGACAACTCGTCGAATGTTTTCGACCTGCACGGCGACCACGATCGCGTCGTGCTCGACAGAGGCGGCGACTTCCCGGTACACCAGGTAATGCTGATCTGTCCCGGTGCCAGGCAGCCCATAGTTGAACACCTCAATGCCGGACAGGAGCGTTTCTACAAGATCGCCATACCGCTGCGCGTTGTTCACGCCGTCGCCAGCGGTATACGAGTCCCCAAAGAGCAGCACGCGGAAGACACCGGGGCGCTTCTCGGCGGTGTACTCTCGCTCGCTTCGGAACCCCGCGCTGTTGGCGCGAACGAGATACCCGCCGGCCTCATGCGGCACTCGCGCCCTGAGGCCGGGCACGAAGTGAAAGCCGAAGACGGGGTGATACTGGAAGAGGCCCCGCGTCACGTGCTCAGGGCTTCGTGACGCTCGAGTATCTCGAGAATGCGAGCGTCCCAGCTATGGCGAGCGCGCACGACGTCGCGGGCACGCACGGCAACGGCCGAGCGCTCGCGCTCGTCAGGAAGGTAGCGATCGATCTTCGAGACGAGCTCATCGAAGCTTCCGTAGCAGACAATCTCCTCGGGCTCGCGAAAGAACTTCAACACTTCGTCGGTGCGCTCGTGCAACACAAACGCCTCGCACGCCGGCACACTGAACGTGCGGCTTGCCACTTGATCGCCCTTCGACGAGCCTTGGCGCGCTTCGCTCATGATGCTGAGATTGATGCGCGAGCCACGAATGGCTCGCACGAAGTCTTCCCCGAGGACGTGGTGGCCGCCAATCGCTTTCGCCAGCACCGGGCTTTTCGATCGCCACCACTGTGAGCCCCACACGCGGAGCCGGAGATGAGGACGCTGCGAGAGCAGGTCGGCCAGCAGCGATTCCTTCTTCGCCGACCACGTTCCAATGTACGAGACATCGCATTCGAAGCGCGCGCGATCGCTCTTGCTGAGGGGCACCGGACGGTGCAGATCGGGATCGTATCCGAAGTGGATCAGACTCGCGCGGGTGACGCCGAGCTGCTCCTTCATGTCCGTCAGTCCGAACGTCTTTGTCGTGAAGATCCAGTCATATTCCGGTAGCGCCTTCGGAATCTGAGGACCGTGGGCGAGGAACGAGACGTCGGGGTAAAAACAATAGGTCCGTATGCCGAGCGCACGGAGACGACGGAGTGCATCGGCACTCACAAAAGTCCCTTTGAACACCAGCAGCAGCTCCGGCGAGAACTGCCGTGCGTTCTCGACCAGCTGCTCGT
>DASRIK010000544.1:0-30493 GCA_035650035.1 Burkholderiales bacterium
AGCTTTGCCGATTACTACATGCCGCGCGCCGGACTCGTACCCCCGATCCGCGGAGAAGAGCATCCGACGGAGAGTAAAGTGAGCCCGCTCGGCGTGAAAGGCATGGGCGAGTCCGGCTGCACCGCTTCGATCCCGGTGCTGGTGGCGGCAGTGATCGACGCAGTTCGGCCGCTTGGCATACAGCACCTCGACATGCCGCTTGCGCCGGCAAAACTCTGGGAAGCAATCCAGCACGCGGAAGCTCGCACGAGCTGAAGCGCACGACAACCCATTCCCGTCGATCGTGCTTCGGGAGGAGGACCGATGAAGCCCTACGTCGTCTTGATGGCGGTAATGGTTACAACAGGTGCGCTGAAGGCAGCGGAGGCTGCCGAGCAGCCATATCCGTCGCGGCCTGTGCGGGTCATCGTCGGGCTCGCGCCGGGCGGTGGTACTGACACCGTCGGCCGCGTTCTGATTCAGAAACTGTCGGACGTACTCGGGCAGTCCTTCGTCGTCGATAACCGGCCGAGCGCCGGAGGCAATGTCGCCGGCGAGCTCGTTGCGCGCGCCACGCCGGACGGGCACACACTACTCATCGTCACGCCGACGCACGTCGTCAACCCGAGCCTCTATCGCGACCTTCGCTACGATGCACTGAGGGATTTCGCGGCGGTCGCCCTGATCGTCTACTCGCAGTACTACCTGTCGGTGAGTAACGCGAGCGGACTGAATTCGGTCGGCGAGCTTCTTGCGGCCGCGAAAAGCCGCCCGCAGCCCCTTTCGTACGCGTCATCCGGGATCGGCAGCGCGAACCATCTCTCCGGAGAGCTGCTGAAGACGATGACCGGGATCAATCTCGTTCACGTGCCGTACAAAGGCGGCGCGCCGGCTTTGAATGCACTGATCGCGAACGAAGTGCAGGTTTCGTTCACGAGCTTCGCCGCGCTGCCTCACGCCAAGGCGGGGCGGATCAAGACCATTGCCGTCACCGGTTCGAAACGCACACCGATCGCACCCAACATTCCGACGATCGGCGAAGCCGGCGTCCCCGGATACGAAGTCGTCGGATGGTATGGCCTCGCTGCGCCGGCGAAAACACCGAAACCGGTCATTCAGCGTCTGAATTCGACGGTGAATGGCGTGCTGCCGGAACTTCGGGAGCGCTATGAAAATCTCGGCATGGATCTCGGCGGCGGCGGGGCCGAGGAATTCGGCGCATTCCTGCGAACCGAGCGTGACAAGTGGGCGCGCGTGGTGAAAGCGTCAGGCGCCAAAGTCGAATAGACCGAAACAGGGGGGCGTTTTGAAAAATCGCATTTCATGTCGCATGTGGGCAAGCGCCGCCTGTGTTGCCTGCATCTCCACGATGTCGTTCGCACAGCCCGCGCGCGTCGCAAGCGACAGTTGGCCGACGAAACCGATACGCATGCTCGTCGGTTTTCCGGCGGGCGGTCCTACCGACGTCGTTGCACGGCTCGTGAGCGACAGACTGGCGACTCAGGTCGGACAGCGCATCGTTGTCGATAACCGGCCCGGAGCCGCCGGCAATATCGCCGTGGAGATTCTCGCGAAGTCGAATCCCGACGGGCACACGCTGCTCTACTCGTCGAACGCGATCGCGCTGTCGCCGGGCCTTTATTCGAAGCTCGGGTACGATCCGCTCAAGGACATCGCGCCCGTTACGGAAGTGGGGGCCGGGTGCCTGATCTTTCTCGTGCATCCCTCACTTCCCGTGAAGAGCGTTCAGGAGTTCATCGACTACGCGAAAGCGCGGCCCGGACAGCTCAACTATGCGTCGTCCGGTACGGGAACGAGCACGCATCTCGCAGCCGTACTTTTTTCGCAGCGTACCGGCATTCAGACGCAGCACGTGCCGTACAAAGGCACTGCGCCTTCGCTCGTCGATCTCATCGCGGGCCGTGTGCAGTTCCTCATGGGCGCGGTGCTCACCGCCGTTCCGCACGTGAAGGAAGGCAGACTTCGCGCGCTTGCTGTAACGGGCGGCAAGCGCATCGCTTCATTGCCGGAGATCCGCACCATCGAAGAAACGGGACTTCGCGGCTTTGTCGTAACGACGTGGCAGGGGATCTTCGCGCCGGCAGGCGTACCCGCGCCCGTGCTGAATCGCATCAACGCGGAGCTCGTGAAAGCGATACACAGCCCGGAGTTGAAGCCCAGGATCGAGCAGCAGGATATGGATCCCACCGGCGTCTCCGTCGCAGAGTTCACGAAAATGTATCGTGCGGAGCTTGCTCGCTGGACGAAAGTTGCGCGTGACGCGGGACTCAAGGCGGAGTAGGGCGTGCGCGCGGTGAGTAACGGCGCGGTGGTGTGAAGCGAGTTTTCCCGCCGTCAGCGCCGTCAAGGCGCTGCACGCTTCCTGAGGAGTTTTCGTGGAGAAAGGGATTCGTACCCTCGATACGCGGCGCGCCCGGACACGTAAGCGCCTTGGGCTTTGACGGCGGTAGCGGGTTGGATTAGCAGGGGCAGCTCACGACCTGCGAGCTGCCATTCGCTGTGCGACTTCACTAGCCGGCCGATCGATGAAGCGCATGCCTCACTCCAACCGTGTGAACCGCCGGGCTGACGAACTGATACCCCCGCTGACGTATAAGGCGATGGAAGCGATCGGTGACTTCGCATACCGCACGCCAGCTTGGGAACCTGGCGTTAGTGCTGAGGCTTCGCGTCCGGCGGCAGCGGTTGGACTTCCAGCGCCCCCGGCGCTTCCCCGAGCGGAAAGCTCTCGGTCACGGACGTGGATTCGCCGGGCAGGACGAGCCTGCGACCGCGGCGACAGCCGATCAGCTCCCAGCGATCTTTTTCTTTCGCCTCGGCGAGCGTCTGCCATTGCATGTTGTCGGGCGCCTCGGCGCCGCCACAGACGATCGGAATGATGCGGTCGATCACGTAACCTGCACACGCGCCGCGAACCTCGCCTGTGCCCGGACACGGATTCGCGAGCCTGAAAAGCACTTCAGCATTGCTCGGGCGGCGCGATTCGGCTGCGAAGACCGAGAAGCACACGAGCGTGGCAAGAGTTGCGGCTGCCATGCCCGACAGCGGCCGGAAAGCCCGTATCACCAGACCATCACACCTTTTCGAAATCGATGCGCTCGACGACGGGCAGCCCCTGCAGATAGCGCCGCAGGCAGTCGAGGCCCATTTCGACGGCGCCCAGCCGGACCCAGTCTCGTCCGCCGACGATGCGGCTGCGGCGGGACGCGACTTCATCCGCTGTCGCGATGGCCAGGCAGATCGTGCCTGCGAATTCGAGCCGATCGGCGCCTTCGTCGAGCTCGATGAGCACCGCAAGCGCGTGCGTTGCGCCCGTGCTGCTGCGCGCTGCGCGCGCCACGGCCTCGGCGGTTTCGCGCGAGATCGAGTCCACCGAGCCGCGCTCGAGTCCGACAGCGGCGCAGAGCTCCGCCGGGTCCCGCGATACGACAGCGCGCCGAACGATCGCTTCCGCGCCGGCCAGATGCGCCAATCGCGCCGCGATCTGGCCGCTGGTGAACGTTTCGGCGATCGCCAACGTCGCCCGCTGCGAAGCGAGCGCATCGACCACGACGCTCTCCAGCGTGCGATCGTCTTCTGCAAGAATGAAGTTGCCGAGCCGCTGGCGGACCTGCTCCTCGACGGGCGCGAGCTTCGTCCGGATTTCGTCCATGTCGCGGCCGCGCACCGTGAGCTTCGTCTCGAGCTGCGGATAGTGAGCGCGAAAACCGAGCTTCACGCTGCCGTCCGGCGCGAGCGCTTCGATGCCTGCGAGCAGCGAGTCCGCGTGCGATTCGCCGATGCCGTACGAGTGAAACCGCTTCAGGTAGACCGCGGTCTGAACGCCGCTTTTCGCGAGCAGCCGCGGCACGATCTCACCCTCGAGCATGCGGCGCAGCTCTCGCGGCACGCCGGGCGTGAAAAAGAAGCGCGCTTTCCCGATGTTCACGGCAAAGCCGCACGCCGTGCCGATCGGGTTATCGAGGATCTCGGCGCCCGCGGGCAGCATCGCCTGCTTCTTGTTGTTCGGGGGCATCACGCGGCTGCGGCGCGCGAAGTACTGTTCCATGCGGCCCAGCCATTCGTCGCTCAGGACGAGATCGACGCCTGCCGCCCTGGCGGCGATCTCCTGCGAGAGATCGTCGACGGTCGGGCCGAGTCCGCCGTTCACGATGACCGCATCGGCGCGCGCTCCTGCGAGCTGAAAAGCGAGCAGGAGGTCCTCACGGTCGTCGCCAACGGTGGTCTCCCACTTCACGGACAGGCCGAAATCCTCCAGTTTCTGCGTGATGTAGCTGAAGTTCGTGTTGACGATCTTGCCGGTGAGAACTTCGTCGCCGGTGCAGATGACTTCGATACGCATGTCGGGCTGCCGCAAAGGGTGTACGCGCCGAATCGTAGCATTCTTGCTATGCTCTCCGCGACGACGTACCTGATGGGACGAGGTACGCGCGTGAGCCCGAACGTCTTGATGTGAGAAAAGGGGAAAACAATGGAAACGCCGACGCATGTGGCCGTGGGCCAGGACTCGAGGAACATTGCAGTGCTGATCTGGATCGGCACCATATTCCTGGGCTTCATCCCGGGGCTGATCATCTATCTCGTCAAGAAAGACGACGCATACGTTCAGGAGCAGGCAAAGGAAGCGCTGAACTGGTCGATCACCGCGATCGTCGGCTATATCGCCGGCGTCATTCTGACTTTTGTCCTGATCGGCGCGCTCGTGCTGCTCGCCGTGGGGATCTGCCACCTCGTGTTCTGCATCATGGGCGCGATCGCAACGTCGAAAGGAGAAAGCTTTCGCGTGCCGTTCGCGCTGCGGCTCATCAAATAACGCCGGAAGTAGTGACGTGCCGGGGGGCGGCAGCTACTGAGCTGCAGCGGCCTTGCCCCAGAGGATCTGCATCGCCGGCGCTGCGCCGACCTCGTTCCATTCGACGACTTCGCGCACGCCGTACGTGGCGCGCCCCGTGTCGCGTTTGATCGGCACCGCGAAAGGCATGCCGCGCGGTCCCATGATCGAGCAGACCTGCGGTTTGCCCGCATTCTCGCCACGCTGCGTGACGACGGCGATTTCGCCGTTCTCGAGACGCACGGGCGTGCCCGGCGGGAATACGCCGATCGCCTTGATGAAGCGGTTGATGAGCCCTTCCGCGACTTTCTTGCCCTGATCGAGGAAAAGCGCACGCAGCGCGGCGTTCGGACGCAGGCCGCGGCGGTATTCGCGGTTCGAGATGCGGGCGCAGTAGACGTCGGCCAGTGAGACGAGCTGCGCCGCCAGAGGAATCTCCTGGCCGCGTTTTCCGCGTGGGTAGCCGGTGCCGTCGATCGCTTCGTGGTGGTAGAGCACCGCATCGAGCCACAGCTTGTCGGTGACACCGCGATCGCGCAGCAGCGCTGCACTCGTCTCAGGATGCCGCCTGATCACTTCGCGTTGTGTGTCGCTCAGCGGGTTCTGTTGCCCCTGGAGGTCGTCCTGCATGTGCAGGATACTCATGTTCATGGTGAGAGCTGCCGCGATCGTCGAGGACAGCTCCGGCTCGTCGATGCCGAGCGCCGGGCCGACGGAATGGCAGGCGACGGCTACGTCGACCGCATGGCGGATCGAATAGCGCCCCTGACGCTCGAGTAAGGCCGTTGCAAGCGCAACGTCCTCGTTGAGCCGGCACGCTTCAGCGATCAGGCGCCGCAACCCCAGAAGCTGCTGCGGAAAGTTGTCTCTGGGTCCGTTCGGCGCGCTCAGAACTTCCAGCCGGTGGCGGACCTCGAGCACGCAGGAAAGCGCCGTCGGTTCGGGCTTGGGCGCGACCGGCTTCGTCGGCGCGGCCGTCGGGTCCTGTTGCACGAACAGCCCGCGCTCGATCAACGCCTCGATCTGGCTATTGCGGTCGACGACATAGCCTTTGCGCAGCAGCAACCGGCCGCGCTCGTCGAAGGCGTCCCACGCGAGGACACTCCCGATCTCGAGCTCCTCGGAGACGATGCGCCGCTTTCCCATCCGATCCTCGTAGCTTTGTTCTTCGTCGTGACGCGCGGCCAAAGCCTGTGCGCCGGCCGCCCATGGAGACGGACCGAACCACGATAACGGCACTTTGCTCGGATACTGGAGGTTGGACGCGGGCTTCCGGCGGTGCCATGTCCGGAACGGAATTACATCGCGAAAGCTGGAGGCGCCCCGCGATGCCAGTCCGTCGCCTGCTCGTAGGCCCAACCGATCCGCAGCGCGGTTTCTTCGTCATAGCCGCGGCAGACGATCTGCAGCGACGTCGGCAGGCGGTCCGTGCTGTAGCCGCTGGGCAGCGCCAGAGCGCAGTAATCGAGCAGGTTCACCGGGCGGGTGAAGCCGGCCGCGGTCGTGCGCTGGTCGATCGCGTCGATCGGCTTCGCGACGCTGGCCGTCGTCGGTGTGAGGAGCGCGTCCACGTGGAAGAGCGCGGCATCGAACTCGCGCTTGATCGCTTCGCGTTCGCGCAACGCGAGCAGATAATCCTTGGCAAGTATGTCGCGGCCCGGCTGGATGCGCGGCCGCACGTCGTCGTCGATCGGAAGCGCAGGGTTGTCGACCAGCGGCCCGACGACCGAATAGCCTTCGGCCGCGATGATCCATCCCGTCAGCGCCCCCATTTCAGAAAACTTCCGCGGCAGCGATACGTCGACGATGAATGCGCCGAGCGTTGCCAGTACGTCGAGCGCCGCATCGTATGCCTCGAGCACGTCGGGTTCGCAGATGTCGCGTTCCGCTTCCGGAAGCCGTGCCAGGCGTAAGCCTGCCACGCCGCTTTTGAGTCGGTTCATCGGATCGTCCGGCGCATGGCGCAGCGTCGATGGGTCGTTACGATCCGGTCCCTGGAGCACGTTGTAGAGCAGCGCGGCATCTTCGACGCATCGTGTCATCGGCCCTGGCGTATCCAACGTCGTGCTGAGCGGCAGAACCCCGTGAGTGCTGATGCGTCCGACCGTCGTCTTGAGTGCCGTCACGCCACACCACGACGCCGGGATGCGCACGGAGCCGCCGGTATCGGTGCCGATCGCCCATGGCGCGAGTCTCGCGGCAACCGCGACACCGCTTCCGGAGCTCGAGCCGCCAGCCCCACGATGTATGTCAGCGTCCCAGGGATTCCACGGCGAGCCCATATGACGGTTCGTGCCGAACGAACCCATTGCGAATTCGACCGTGTGCGTCTTGCCGAGCACGATCATGCCGGCCTCGATCATGCGTCGAACGAGCGTCGCGGTGACCGGCGAGGCGCGGTTCGCCCAGACTTTGGAGCCGCCGGTCGTGACTCTGCCTTTGATGTCGACGATATCCTTCACCGCGACAGGTATGCCGTGCAGCGGTCCCAACCCGTGTCCTGCACGCGCTGCGGTGTCGGCGGCAACGGCTGCGGCGCGCGCGTCCTCGGCGTAAACCGTGACGAACGCATGAAGCTTGGCGTCGTAACGCTCGATACGGTCGAGCAGGCTTTCGATCAGCCCGGTCGACGTGAGGTGCCCCTGTGCAAGCGCTGTGGAGAGCTCGCGCACCGTCAACGCGTGGGGGGTGTCGATCATGCGTTCAGCAGCCCGCTACACACTTGCCCTTGCCGTCGAACTCCATCGTGCGGCCGCTGATCGCAAGATGGGGGACGGGACCTTTGAGGGACTTGATCAACGCCGCCGTGCGCGAGTCGGGCCGAAGCTTCCCGCCGTCGGTCACCGCTTCGTTGGGATGTGTGAGGATGACGGATACAGGCCGCACGAGCTCGTTCATCGCATACGCGCCCGACATCACGGTGCCCGCGCTCGGGCCGAGATTCAGCACGGCGAGATTCGCCTTGTGGTATTCGTTCACGACCGTTTTCATCTCGGTATGTATGCCGGTATCGCCCGAGAGGTAGGCGGTAAGGCCGTTGGTGAACTTCACCACGTAGCCGGTCGGCGGCCCCAGGACGATGCTCGTGTCGTCGGGCCCGAGGTTCGCACGCTGCGCCTCCGATAGCAGGCTCAATGGAACGTTGTTCGCATGCGAGGCGAACACGATCGTGATTTCGACGCCCTGCGCGGCCTTCGGCGCTTTCGCGACGAACGCGCCGCCAAGATGTGTGTTCGAGCGGCATGGCGTCGCTACCGGCACGTTCGCCGCCCCCGCGCTGAGCGGGCACGCCGTCACGGGTTTGCCGCGGATGTTCTGAATTTTTCTGCCGATGAACGAGCCCATGTCGCTCGTCATCGCGATCGCAGCGTTCTTCGCCGCGGCGACCTCGGCTGTCATCGAGTTCGGTCCCGCAGGAATGCGCTCGGAATTCGTACATGTGCCGGCGCCGAGGGTTTTCAACTTCTGATCGCCGATGTGATCTCCATGTGCGTGGCTGAGCAGCACCACGTGGATGTCGCCGAGACGAGGATCGTCGGCGCCGGTGAGCGTGTGGCCTGCGTCGTAGAGGATGCGCACGCCACTCGGATCCTCGAAGATCGTCGCGCGGTCGTTCGCGCAAAGCTCCCCGGGATGCGAACCCACGGGCGTGATCTTCACGTTCTGTGCGAACGCCGACGGTATTGCGAGACCGATCGCGAAACTCACGGCGACGGCGCCATGCACGATGTTCATTGCGGTGTCTCCTTGATCAATCGAGTCTCACGTTCGCTGCGCGCGCGATCTTCGCGTAGCGCGCACCGTCGGATTTCAGCAAGGCCGCGAATTGCTCGGGCGAGCTGGGCGTTGCGATCATGCCCTGTCCGCGCATGTTTTCGCGCACGTCGGGCATGTTCAGCACGCGCACGATTTCGCTGTTCAGGCGTGCGACCGCCGCAGAGGTTGTTCCCGCAGGCACGACGAAGCCGCTCCAGTTGATGGCCTCGATGTCTGGAAAGCCCGCTTCGCGCGCCGTCGGAATGTCCGGAACCAGTGCGTCGCGGTCGGAGGAGGTCACGGCGAGTCCTCTCAGCCGGCCCGCCTTGATGTATGGCGCCGTCGAGAAGAGATTCACGAGCACGCCTGTGATGTGTCCGCCCACCGCAGCAGTCACCGCCGGAGCTTCACCCTGATAGGGCGTATGCGTGATGTTCACCTTCGCTGCGAGCTTGAGCGCTTCACCGAGCAGGTTGTGGCTCGTACCCGGCCCCGACGTGCCGTAGCTCATCTCGCCGGGCCGCGCGCGCGCGAGCGCGATGTACTCCTTCATCGTTTTCACCGGGAGCGACGCGTTCACCGCAACGACCATATTGAGACCCATCGCCTGCGCGAGCGCTCTGAAATCACGGTCGGTGTCGAAGGGCAGCTTGCTGCGCAGCGCCGAATGCATCGTGAAGCTCGGACCTATGCAGAGGATCGTGTGTCCGTCCGCAGGCTGGCGCGCCACGTATTCAGTCCCGATCACGGTTCCGCCACCGGGCCGGTTTTCCACGATCACGCTCTGGCCGAGCTGCATGCGTTGTGCAAGCAGCCGCGACATGCTGTCGAAAGAGCCGCCCGCGGGAAACGGCACGACAATGCGCACGGGTTTCGACGGAAACTCCTGCGCATGAGCGGGACCCATGGCGGATGCAGCGAGCGCGAGAGTGGCCAGTGCCTGCAAAAGGCGCATGAAATCTCCTTGCGAGTGATTCGTAGACGGCGACAGACATGTGTGCCGACGGCTTCCAGCGCGAGCTTCTTGGAGCTCGTCGCGCGGGATAATTACGTAAGCGCGACCTCCAGCGTACCTCTCCAGCTCCCGGCCGCATCGCGTAGCGCGACCACACGATCGCTCGCCCGGAGGTTCCGGTGACTTACGCGGATGTCCACGGACGGTGACGCGGCGTGAGCGGGATTCGTGACGAGCATGAAGCGGCCGTCCGCATCCGTCGTTGCGTCTGCACCGGCACCGGTTAGTTCGACGCGCGCTCCGGCGACAGCGGTGCAGGACGCATCGACGACGCGACCCGAGACGATCAGCCTGTCTCCGTCGGCCATCGTGAGTGCGGTGATCCCCGGCAACCCGAAAGCATCTGCCCTGGCCCCGCACGCGCCCGCAAGCACGCTCGCCGGCATCGCGCCAGCTGCAAGACCGGCAATGATCAGTTGTCTGCGTCGGACGGATGCGATGGTCGATTTCATGGTCGTCTCTCCTCTAAGCGGGCGGATCCGGTCCAGAATCCATGATACCTCCGGATCGTTTGCCGTGCCTCTTCGCCTGGACTAAGATGCAGCAAAAACAAGCGGCGCTCAACAGGCGCGCGGTCTCCGAGGGCCGGATCGCTGATCGAACAAACGCAGCACCACATTCCCAAGGAGGCTACACCATGAAACTCGTTCACTTCAACGATTTCCGGCTGGGCGTGCTGAAAGGCGACGCGGTCGTCGACGTCACTTCTGTCGTTCAGAAGATTCCCCATACCGGCCCCGGTGACCTCATGAACGGCCTCATCGAGCGCTGGGCCGAGTATCGTGGACCGCTGGACAGGGCCGCAGCCTCAGGGAAAGGTATTCCTGTCTCGCAGGTGAAGATCCGTCCGCCTCTGCCGAAGCCGATCAACCTGGATTGCATGGCGGTGAACTACATGGAAGACGGCACGCGCAAGGAGCCGGCGCCGATCAATGCCTTTCACAAGTCCCCGGGCTGTATTGTCGGCCATGGCGAAACCATGATGTTGCCTGATATCGCTGCCACGATTTTCGAAGGCGAGGCGGAGCTCGCCGTCGTGATGGGCAAGCACGCGAGCAACGTGCCGGCAACGAAGGCCATGGATTACGTCTTCGGTTATGTGAACTTCATCGACGGCTCTGCGCGCGGCGTGCTGCCGCCGGGGAACACGTTCTATCAGATGAAGTCGCGCAACACCTTTGCGCCGATGGGGCCGTATCTCGTCACCGCCGACGAGATCAAGGACCCGCACAAGCTGCAGGTCAGGCTGTGGGTGAACGGCGTGCTCAAGCAAAACTACAACACCGACGACATGGCGAACAAGATCCCGCGCTGCATCGAATGGATCACGTCGATTCATGACCTCGAGCCCGGCGATATCATCGCGACCGGCACGAACCATCGCGGACTCTCGGCGTTCCAGGACGGTGACAAGGTCGAGCTGGAAATCGATGGACTTGGGCGTCTGGTCGTCTCAGTTCGCGACGAGCTCAAGCGGACCTGGGCACGCGAGACGCGCTCCGAGCGCGAGGCGAAAGGCCTCACGGGAACGACGCCCCAGCTCACGGGCAAATACGCGAAGCCCGCTGCGGGCGGCGTCGCATCGCGATAATCGGAGATAAGCCATGCAGCGCAAAGACATCAAGGTCCACTCGCGCGACGGCGGTGAATTCGACTGCTATCTCGCGCTTCCGGATAGCGCAGCCAAAGTCCCGGCTGTCGTGCTGGCGTCCGCCGTGCACGGCGTCGACCAGGACGTACGCGGAATCGCAGACGCGTTCGCGGCGAAGGGCTACATCGCGGCGGCCCCCGACTTGTTCTGGCGTTCCATTCCCGGACCGCTCGCGCGCGGCGATGACCGGAGTGCACAACGGTCCCAGCCGCGGCTCGAGAAAATCAGGGCGGGCGAGGCGGACATGGCCGATACGCTGGCCGAACTGCGTAAGCTTTCCCAGTTCAACGGACGCGCGGCCGCGATGGGTTTTTGCTATGGCGGACCGTACGCGATTCTCGGGCCGAAGCGCCTCGGCTACGAAGGCGGGATCTCCTGCCACGGGACGCAACTACTCGATTTCATCAAGGAGCTCGAAGGCGTGACCGCGCCAGTATGTATCGTCTGGGGCGATCAGGACCACGCCGCGCCGCCTCCAGTGCTGGAGGCATATCGCAAGGTGCCTGCGCGCATGAAGAATGTCGAAGTGCATATCTTCCCGGGCGTGCTGCATGGCTACATGATGCGCGGGAACGAGAAAGCGTTCAGCCAGGAGACCTACGATTTCACGATGGGCAAGGTCTTCGCGATTCTGAATGGGCTTCGCGCCGAGCAGCCGTTGCGCAAAGCATCTTAAGGAGATCTCATGAACACAGCCGTAGAGCCACGCTACGAAATCGATATCGAAGACGTCGAGTATTTGCGGCACGGAGACAAAGCGCTGCTCGCGCGCGTGTACAAACCGCGCGGCACGGGGCCGTTCCCGATTCTGATCGACCTGCACGGCGGCGCCTGGTGCAAGAAAGATCGCACGAGCGACGCCGGCACCGACGAGCCGCTCGCACGGACCGGCGTCGTCGTAGTGGCGCTCGATTTCCGCATGCCGCCCGAAGCGAAATATCCGGCTTCGCTCGTCGACGTCAATTACGCCATCCGCTGGAGTAAGGCGCATGCTGCCGAGCTTCGCGGTGCGCCTGATCGCGTTGCGGTGCTCGGCGTGTCGAGCGGCGGCCACCAGGCGATGCTTACGGCGATGCGTCCCCGCGATTCACGCTATGCGGCGCTGAAGCTGCCGGGCAGCGCGCAAGTCGACGCATCCGTGCAGGCGGTCGTGCTGTGCTGGCCCGTCATCGATCCGCTGGGCCGCTATCGCTATGCGAAGAGCCTCAAAGAACAGGGCAATCATCTGAAACAGGCCGAGGAATGGATGGTGTGTCACGAAAAGTACTGGGCCGACGAAAACGAAATGGCGGAAGGAAATCCGATGCTCGCACTCGAGCGCGGCGAGAAAGTCGAGATGCCGCCGGTGCTGTACCTGCAGGGCACGGCCGATATCGCGCATCCGAAGCCGAGCCGGGAACAGTTCATAGCGAGCTACCGCAAAGCGGGTGGGCGCGTCGAAGCGCATCTTTTCGAAGGCGTGGGAGAGGCGTTCATCACGAACGACCCCAACTCACCGCAAGCGCGCGAAGCGCTCGACAGGATCATCGAGTTCGTTCACCGCGAGCTGCCGCTCGCGTGAGCGGTGTCACTCCATCTTGATGCCGGCTGTCTTGAACACCGCTTTATAGTTTTCGATTTCGGTTTTCACGAGCCGCGCGAGCTCCGCGGAGCTCGCGCCGTGCGCTTCGAGGCCCTGCCGCGACATCTGCTCCCTCACGTCCGCGGACTGCACGATTTCCAGGAGCGCCGATTCCAGTCGTTTCGCGACGCCCGCAGGCGTGCCTCTCGGTGCGAAGAAACCGAGCCACAGGGTGACATCGAAACCCGAGTACCCCGATTCCGCCACAGTCGGTACGTCGGGCAGCGACTGCAGGCGCTTCGCCGAGCTGATCGCCAGCGCGTGCACGCGTTTCGCGCTCACGTGCGGCAGCAGTGGAGGCAACGCCCCGAACAGCGCCTGCACCTGACCTCCGAGCACTGCAGTCGTGGCCGGGCCATTTCCGTTGAACGGGACGTGGACGATATTGAGTCCTGCGCGCGTCGTAAGCGTGGCCATGACGAGATGCGTGGTCGTGGCCTGTCCGGCGGAGCCGTAGTTGAGCTTTCCAGGCTGCGTTTGGACGAGTGCGATGAACTCCTTGAGGCTTCGCGCCGGCACGCTCGGGTGCACGACGAGCAGGTAAGGCGCAATCGCCACCAGCGCAATCGGGGCGAACTCCATCGCGGGGTCATACCTCAGCTTCGGATAAGCGGCCACGGCGATGGCATGCGTCGTGGTCGTTCCCATGGTCAGCGTGTAGCCGTCGGGATTTGCCCGTGCGGCAAGCTCGGTGCCGATGGTCCCACCGGCGCCGCCCCGATTGTCGATCACGACCTGAGTGCCGAGCCGCTCGCCGAGCCTCTGGCCGACGATCCGCGCGACGGTGTCGGTGTTACCGCCAGGCGCGAAGCCGACGATGAGTCTTATGGGTTTCGTTGGGAAGGTCTGTTGCGCGTACGTCGTTGCCGCGCAGCTCAGGCCCAGCGCTATCGCGAGTAATCCTCGAAACACTTTCATCTTGTCCTCCTCGTAACGCGCCCTTTACGACTGCGAACGAGCATCGTATGTTCGGCGCTGATTCTTTCAAAATAATGTCACGACAAGCAACGGGAAAGGAACGCAAAGTGAAAAAGAATCGCATGAAAGCGAAGCTTCGCGCCGGCGAACCGGTCTTCGGCGTATCGGTGATGATCCCGTCACCGCAGATCGTCGAAATGGTCGCTGCGGCAGGCTTCGACTGGGTGCTCCTCGATTGCGAGCACGGCACGCTCACGCTGGAGAGTGTCGAGCTCATGGCGATGGCGGCGGAAGCGAGCGGCATCACTGCGATCGCACGACCGGTGACGCGCAGCGCCGAGCACATCCTGCAGGTACTCGATCGCGGTGTGATGGGCGTGCAGGTGCCCCACGTCAACACGGCTGCGGACGCGCGCGAGGTGCTCGCCGCCGTGAAATATCATCCGACTGGCAGGCGCGGACTCGCGGCCGGAACGCGCGCAGCGGTCTACGACTCGCACGGTACGCTTGCGGACTACGTGAAGGCCGCGAACGAGGAGACGCTCGTCGCGATTCAGCTGGAAGAGCAGGCGGCGATCGACAACATCGACGAGCTGCTCGAGGTCGACGATGTCGACGTGTTCTTCATCGGGCCGTCCGACCTGTCGCAATCGATGGGCCATCCCGGCAATCCGAAAGCGCCGGTCGTCGCCGAAGCCATCGACATGAGCTTTCGCAAGATGCGCGCGGCAGGCCGCACACCCGGCACACCTGCGGTCGCCGAGAGCGTCCGCGACGTTCTCGACAAAGGCGTGCGCTACATCTATACGCACCTGCCGCGGCTATTGTCGAGCAGTGCTCGCGACTACTTCGCGAGCACGAAGTTGCGCCGGTGAACGAACCGGAAGGGAAACCTTTGGTTTCCCTCCGGGCCTCCTTTCCTTCAAATCAATCGAGTCCTTCCCGACTGCACTTAACCGAACGGGCGCGTAGCTGGACCTTTAGCTGGCTCCGTAGAGTGGCCGGCTCTCCACGATGGGCGGTGCGCTCGTGCCGCCGCTATTGGACTTTCATCCCTATCTCCTTGATCAGCGCGCCGAGCTCCACGTACTCGGTTCGCTGCATCTGCGCGAATTCCTCCGGCGTGCTGTAGCGCGGCTCCGCGCCGGTGCGAACGATCCGCTCGCGGGTCGCAGATTCCTTCAGCACGGCAACGGTGTCGGCGTTGATCCTGTTGATGAGCGTCTTGGGCAGTCCGCGGGGCGCAATCATGCCAAACCACGATTCGGAGCGGTACTGAGGGAAACCGGCTTCGGCACTCGTTGGAACATCGGGTATTGCTTCGGCGCGTGCGGGCGTAGCGATCGCCAGCGCCCTGAACTGCCCGGCCCTGAGGCCGCCGACGATTGCGGGCAGCGGATAGACGTAATAATGAATCGCGCCGGACAGCAGTGCACTGCGGCTGTCGCCGCCTGCGCGGAACGGGACGTGAACGACATCGATCTTCGCTTTCGATGCGAAGAGCGCACCGGCGAGATGCGACGAGCTGCCCACGCCGGCGGAGCCGTAGTTGAGCGCTCCGGGTTTTGCTTTCGCGATCGCGACGAGATCCGGGATCGTTTTGGCTTCAATGCCTTTGCCCAGAACGATCACGTTGGGCGTGATTCCCACTAACGTGATCGACTGGAAATCCCGCAGCGGTTCGTAAGGCTTGGGATCGCGCATGAGCGCGTTGGAAAGGTGTGGTTGCCCGACAATGCCTAACGTGTAGCCGTCGGGTGCCGCGTGTTTTATGAGGTCGCTGCCGATGAGCCCACCCGCGCCGGGACGGTTGTCGATCACGAGCTGCTGGCCGTAGATCTGGCCGAGCCGATCGCCCACGATGCGACCGAGCGCATCGCTCGCAGCGGTATTCGGGAACGGCACGATGACGCGAATCGGTTTCGCAGGCCACTTCTCCTGCGCGTGCACCGCGGCGGGCGCAATCGCGCAAGCAAGAAGGCCTGACGCCGCTGCCCAAGCAAGCTTCGTTTTCATGCCCATCCTCCCCGGCTCGTTTATTTTGACGCGGCCATGATACCGGCTAACGTCGCATCAGCCGTAGATCGCCCCGCTACGACGCCTTCGCCGCCACGGTCAGGCCCCGCACGCCGTTTGCGTCGATCGTCCTGGCCACGAGACCGCTCGCTTTGATGTCTTCCACGAACTCGCGCAGGTACTGCGCGCCGACATCGCGGCCTTTGGGGGTGCCCGCGGCCTGCTGAACGGCGGTGAAGCGCCCGTCGAGAATGCGGGAGCCTTTCAGGTTGTCGCAGTCCGTGACGAGCCGCGGCTTCAGTCCCGCCAGCGCATCCAGCTTGTCGTCAACGAAACGCCTGAACGCGTTGTCCGCGCCTTTTTCGTGTACGAGCTGCGCGTGTTTGAGCGTGCGCGTGAGGTAGAGCTCGTACGCACTCTTGGTCGGAACGGAAATGCGAATACCTTCGCGGTCTACATCGCCGATCGACTTGAGCGGCGAGCCGGCAGGCACGAGGTAGGTCGCTTCGATTTCCACGTAAGCTGCCGTGAAGTCGATCTCGTTCGCGCGCTGTGGCTCGGCGCCGAGAAAGCCCACGTCCCAGACGCCCGATTTCGCGGCGTCCGCGAGCGCACCGGGATTCGGATAAGGAATGATCTCGACGGGAACGCCGAGGCGGCGTCCGAGCTCACGCCCCAGGTCCACTGCGACCCCGGCCGGCTGCTGTGTCGCGGCGTCGGTGCGAGTGAGCAGAAAGTTCGACATGTTCACACCGACGCGAAGCTTGCCGGTGGGCGCGAGCTGTGCGCGCGCCTCGTTCGTGTTTACAGCCATATGTTTCACCTCTTATGGAAGATTGCGCGGGGACTGGGGCAGCTCGCCGCGTTCGACGCGCGTGACGACTTCCGTCAACCGGATGTGCGCCGGGGTGGGAATACCGACCTGCTTGCCTTTTTCGGCAATGTAGCCGTTCATGAACTGGATCTCGGTCCTGCGGCCTTTTTCCATGTCCTGCGCCATCGACGGACGCTGTATGCCGGCGCGCGGGTTTCCTTTCGTGTTCTCGATCATGAGCTGCTCGATTTCGGCCAGCGCGTCCGAATTGCCGTCGGTGGCCTGGACCAGACGTTCCGGCTTGAGCTTGCCGACATTCTCGAGCTCGTAGCCGAGCGCGCGTCCTACCTTGACCGCTTCGCCGCCGAGCTGAATCGCGAAACGCCGTATGTCCCTGTGGTTGTCGCACTCGGACCCGGTCATTCCCGTCGCAGCCGATACGCCGTTGCGCATGCTGTTCTGCGTGAGCTTCGTCCAGCGCTCGCCCCATAGGTTGCGCGTCGGTTTGGTGCTGTCGATCACGGAGAAGAGGGTTACGAGCTCCTGCACGCGCTCCGTGACGGAACCATGCACTTCGCCGATGCGAAATACCGTGTGCTTCTCGCCGCCTTTCGCCGCCGTGCGCCGGATGCGCCCGGGCTCGTAGAGATGGACCGAAATGACCGAAGAGACCACGCCAACGGTTTTGCCCCAGCCTACGACACCCGCGATCTTCTCTTCGTTGAGGCAGTTCTGGAGCGAGACCACAAAACCGTTCGGCGCCAGATACGGCTTGATGAGCGCCGTTGCCCATTCGGTGTCATACGATTTCACCGCCACGAACGCGATGTCGATCGGGTCCTGCTTCGAAAGGCTCTGCACGTCACAGAGATCGAGCGTCTTCGCTTTGGTGACCGTGAACTTCTCTTCCGGCGTGACGCCGTCGAGCTCGAGCCCGCGTGAGCGGATGGCTTCGAGATTCTCCGGCCACATGTCGATCAACGTGACGTCCTGCCCGTGGTGCGCCAGGTAGCCTCCCACGTATCCGCCGAGCGCGCCCGCGCCGACGACTGCGATTCGTTTTCCCATAGCCCCTCCTTTACAATAATTATACGTAGCGCCGCGGGGCGCATAGAGGGTACGCGCCTGAAGCACAGCGAAGGCGCAGTGTAGGTTTTTCCGGTAGCGCCGCAAGGCGCATAGTCGGGCAGTTGCGCCGAAGGCGCGTCGTAGGTTTTTTTCGGAGTACAGCTATGCAGATCGCAGTGAAAGCTCAGCCGGCGGAGGAGGTCAGCCCGACGCAGGCGCTGTCCGAGTTTCTCGCCTCGATCCGCTACGAATCGCTGCCGGACGCGGTCGTTGCGCGGACCGAAGAGCTCTTTCTCGACTGGCTGGCGTCCGCGCTCGCGGGCCGCAGTGCGCGTCCCGTGGGGATCATCGAGCAGTTCTCGACGCTCATGGGGCCGGCGCAGGGCCCCAGCGAAATCCTGACGAGCCGGCGGCGAACATCGCCATTTTTTGCCGCGCTCGCGAATGGCGCCGCGTCGCATTTCGTCGAGCAGGACGATCTGCACAACAGCTCGGTGCTGCATCCGGGCACCGTAGTATTTCCCGCCGTGCTCGCCGCAGGCCAGCATGCCGGCATCAGCGGCAAAGCGCTGATCGCCGCGGCCGTCGCCGGTTACGAATGCGGCGTGCGCGTGGGCGAGTTCCTTGGGCGCTCTCATTACCGGATCTTCCATACGACGGGCACTGCCGGGAAACTTGCAGCGGCGGCCGGGGCAGCGCACGTGCTCAAGCTCGACGCCGTTCGGATGCAGCATTGCCTCGGTTCCGCCGGAACGATGGCTTCCGGTCTTTGGGAGTTCCTGCGCGATGCGGCGGACTCGAAGCAACTTCATACGGCGAAGGCCGCTGGCGATGGCCTGATGGCGGCCTACATAGCGCGCGACGGTTTCACCGGCGCGCGGCAGATCCTCGAAGGCAAGCAGGGGATGGCCGCAGGCATGTCGAGCGACGCCGATCCACGATGGCTCACGGACGGTCTCGGCACGCGCTGGGCGCTCATCGAGACTTCCTTCAAGTACCACGCTTCGTGCCGCCATACGCACCCCGCCGCAGATGCACTGCTTGCGCTCATGCAGGAGAACGGTCTCAGGGCAAAAGACGTGGCGCAGGTCACCGCTCACGTGCATCAGGGCGCGCTCGACGTGCTCGGTCCCGTGACGGATCCGCAGTCGATACACCAGTCCAAGTTTTCGATGGGGTTCGTCCTCGCGCTCATCGCCTCCGAAGGACGCGCTGCACTTGCAGATTTCACCGATGCGTCACTGCGCGACCGCGATCTGCGCAGCTTCCACGACAGAGTAAAAATGGTGCTCGATCCGGAAATCGATCGCGCTTACCCGCGACGCTGGATGGGCCGCGTGACGGTGAAGACCGTCGATGGCCGCGAGCTCGGGAAGAAGATCACTTCGCCTAAAGGCGATCCCGACAACTGCCTGTCTCGCGAGGAGCTGGAAGACAAGGCGATGCGCCTGGGCCAATACTCGGGGGCCGCAACCGAGGACGAGATGAAGCAGGTGATCGCTCGCGCGTGGCGCCTGCGTGAGGAAAAAGACGTGCGGGATTTTCTGCGGCCGGCGTGACCCTCTTCAATTCGCCGGGGTGGCGGTCGTGGCCGGCGAGACCGACGACGTTTCGGTGTAGCGGGCCGCCGTCGAAGCCGTGCAGCCCTTCGCGTTCAGCGGATCGAGGTACGGGTTCAGATGCGGCGCCAGATTCTTCAGGATCTGAACCGGCAGCGCGCTCGTGAAGTTGTAGTTCTGTGCGGTCTGCCCCGGCACGTACGCCGTAATCACGCCGAAGTAACGATCGCCGATGAAGAACACGAACGTCGCAGTGCGGCTGACCGACTTCGAACGCACGAGCTGACCGCCGGCACCGAACACTTCTACGCGGTTGTCACCCGTTCCGGTCTTGCCGCCCACCGCGAGCACGGTTTTGTCTTTGAGCGTGAAGGCTCCCCGCACGCGCCGCGCCGTTCCGTTTTCCACGACTTCGGTCAGCGCGTCTTTCAGCGCCGCCGCGACTTCGGGCTTCATCACACGCTCGGGCGGTTGCTTCGCGCGGTGCATGACGGTCTCGTAAGGCGTTTCGGCTCCGAAATGCAGCTCTTCGATGCGCGAGGTCGGCAGGCGCAGCCCGCCGTTCACGATGATGCCCATCAGCTCGGCGAGGGCAGCCGGACGGTCGCCGGATACGCCAATGGCCGTCGCATATGAAGGCACGAGCGAGCCGAACGGATAGCCGAGCCGCTTCCAGTGCTTGTGGATCTCGGTGAACGCTTCCATTTCGAGCAGCGTGCGAATTCTCGAATCCTGCGCGGATTTGGCGCGGCTTCTGAAAAGCCACTGATAGACGGCCTGGCGTTCCCCGCGGCTCGCTTCCACGACCTGCGTCAGGTTCGCGCCGGGATGCTGGTGCAGATACGCGACGAGCCAGAGCTCGAGCGGATGTATCCGTGCGAGGTAGCCGCGATCGTGCAGGTTGAATTTGTCGACGCCATAGCGGTCGTACATCGACGCGAGGTCGCCTTCGCTCAATGTCGAGCCCGGGAAGCGATCGCGCATGAACTGCATGAACGCGGGGAACGGTGCTTCCGGCATCACCGACCGATAGATGACGGCGTAGCGGTGCGGGGAAGGACGCAGATTGTCGAGCAGCTCCTCGAGAATCTCGTCGCGTGCGAGCCCCTGATACTTTTTGTAGAAGTGGCGGATGAAGACGCGGCCTTCGTGATCGGCGAAGCGCGAGAGATAAGCGCTGCGCTCGGGATGCCGCGGGTCCTGCAGCACGCGGCCGGTGTTATCCGGCGCGCGATAGATGTAGTGATACACCACGTCGCGCATGATGCGGATGAACGAAAGGTTCACCGATTCGCGCAGGGCGTCCCGCACCGTCGGCACCTTGGCGTCGTCCTCGCGTTTGAAGTTCGAGAACGTGTGCGCGCCGGCGCCTGTGAAGAAGGTTTCGCCCGGACTGGCCGAGTAGCGCCGGTCCATCGCGGCGTCCAGTATCGCCTCGAGGCTCTTGTCGGTTTCGGTGAGCAGATAGTCGATGACCCAGCGCGTAAGACGGTCGCGCTGATCCACTTCGACGGCGCGCAGCTGCTGCGGGGTCATGCTGGAATACTGCTCGTGTATCGTCGCGATCACCTCGAGGTACGTCGCGAGCGTGCGCAGCTTCGCGGTCGATCCGAGCTCGAGTTTCGCCTGTTCGTTCGTGTCGAACGGCTGCGTCGAGTTGTCCGTTTGCACGCGGACGTAGTTCGCTTCCTTGCCGCGCTCGTAGAGGGTGAACGTGTAGATGACCGCGCTCGGATCGGCGGCACCCAGCAGCCGGTCACCCGCGAGGCTCGCCGATTTCACGTACGAGCGGTCCTGCAGCCGTTTGAGCATGTCCGTTACGGCGTCCTGCACTTCGCCATCCAGCGTGCTGACGACTCTCGCATCGAGGCGGTCCACATCGTAGAGGCGCGGCGTGCCCAGCATCGCCGAGAGGCGGGTGCGCATCACCGTGGCCCCTTTCCAGGAGCGCACGTAGGCCCGCGGTGCGCCGTGGCGATCGTCTCCGCGATCGCGGAACGAAAGCTTCACGTCGAGCGCGGCGTCCCGAAGCTCGGGTGAGATGATGCCTGAGCTCGCAACGAGCCTCAGGTAGCTGTCCGTCAGGCCCGCGAGCTGTTCACGGCCGGGGCCGAGGAACCACGTCGGCCGGCGCTGCGCGATCAGAAGACTCAGGACCTGGCGATACGCTTTCGCCTGCTCCATGAGCGCCTGCTCGTTCGCGGGCGCCTCCAGGAGCAGCGCGTTGACGGTTTTGAAGTCCGCGCCGTAATACGCCCAGAGCCCGTCGCCCAGACCCGAGACTTCACCGTATTCGGGGGCGGCTGCGAGCGGCACGGTGTTCAGGTATTCCAGGACGATGCGCCGGCGCTGACCCGTCGTCTCCGGGCCGGTGGAGTAGGCGCGCAGGCTCGCCGAGTACATCTGGCGCAGCTTGTCGAATATCGATCCGGTGACGCCGAGCGGGGAATGGCGGTACTTCTCGATCTGAGTGGCGAGCGTGCTGCCGCCGGGCGCGTCGTATTCGCGGTCGACGATCTTCACGAACTGGGAGGCGACTGCGCGGCCCAGACGCGTCCATTCGACCGCGGGATTGCGGGTCGGATAGGTCGTGTCGAGGAGCTCGCGGTTTTTGATGAAAAGGAGCGTCTGCGCGACGGGTGTCGGCACGGCCGCGAAATCCGGATAGACGCGCTCGGGATAGGCGAAGTTGAAAAGCTGCTCGGCGCGGCAATCCACGACCCGCAGCCCGCCCTGGGTTTTCTCGGCATAGGGCGGCGCGTAGCCGGCCTCGATCAGATCGCCGAGCTGGGGTGTCACACGCGCCTGCGCTTCGATCTCGTAGCCTCTCGACTGGAGGCGTTTGATGAACTGCGGCAGCTCGCTGTAGCCAAGCCGCTGATCGTACGGACCGGCTTGCGGGAAGCGTACGGACGTGCTCGGGCCGGGCTCCACGGTGAATTTCATCTCACGGGCGATCCCCGAGAAATAGTGTGCCTGGAGCCGCGAGGCCTGGAACTCGGTGTATGCCGCGAACAAGATCACGACAACGGCCAGGAGCAACAGGAGGACGTAAAAGGCTCTGCGGGATCCGCGGGGAGAGGCGGGCGGAGGCGTCTCGGAGCGCCCCTCTGGGGTGGGCGCGTTCGTCAGCGACATTCGATTTCTTGCTTCATTATGAAACGCTTCGGTTTTGAATTTTACAGACTGATTTCGGATGTTGAAGCAAATTCTTTAGGTGAAACAGAAGGGCTTTTCCGTGCTGTTGCGTTCATGTCTGAATCCGAGGCGTAACATAGTTGTCATCGCATCGAACCGCCCACGTTAGCACGCCGATGCCAACGCTCGTAGAGCAATTGAGCACATACGCGCTCAGACTTCGGTACGACGATCTGCCGGCCGAGGTGATCCACCAGGCAAAGCGGCTCGTGATCGATACCGTGGGCTGCGCGCTTGGCGGCTACTGGAGCGAGCCCGCGAGGATCGCCCGGGATTTCGCCGCGACCGTTCGCAGCAGCGAAGCGGCTACGGTGATCGGGAGCGGCGGGCGCACGAGCCCCGATCTCGCGACGTTCGCGAACGGCGTCATGATCCGTTTTCTGGATTTCAACGACGGCTACACGAGCACCGGTGAGTCGGGACATCCGAGCGACAGCATCGCGGCCGTGCTTTCCACGGCGGAGCTGCGGCGGCGCGACGGCAGGGAAACGATTGCCGCCACGGTCCTCGCCTACGAGGTTTTCTGTCGCATCTGTGACGCGGCAGACCTGAAACCCCTCGGCTTCGACCACGTGACCGTAGGGGGCATTGCGAGCACTGCGGCGGCCGCGCGGCTCCTCGGCCTGAATGAAGTCGAGGCGGCCGAGGCCCTCAATCTGGGCATCGCGCCGAACGTCGCGCTGTACCAGACGCGCATCGGGCGGGTATCGATGTGGAAAGGCTGCGCTTACGCGAACGCCAGTCGGAACGCGGTCTTCGCGGCGATGCTCGCTGCACGCGGGATGACGGGACCGTCGCCGGTCTTCGAAGGGGAAGGCGGCTACTTCAGGGCGGTCACGCGGAAAACCTTCGAGCTCGCGACGCTCGGAGGGCCGGAAGCTCCGTACAAGATCATGGAATGCAGCGTAAAGCGCTTTCCGCTGGGACAGTACTCCCAGACCGTGGTGGAAGCCGCCCTGCAGATCCGCGAGCGGCTGGGAAAGACCGAAGACATTGCGGAAATCCGGATCGAGACGGTGACCACTGCCGTTCGTCTGATGGCCGGCGATCCCGAGAAGTGGGAACCGTCGACGCGGGAGACGGCGGACCACAGCATGCCGTACACGGTCGCAGTCGCTCTTATATATGGCGATGTGCAGGAAGAGCACTTCGCTCCGCGCTTTCTCACCAATCCTGCGATTCGCGCGCTCGCCCGTCGCGTACACGTGAAGGCGAGTGAAGACGCGGACCGGCGCATGCCCGAAGCGATGCTCTGCCGCATGATCGTGACGACATCTGCGGGCGAAAGTCACGAAGCGAGCGTCGAATATCACAAAGGTCACTGGAAAAATCCGATGAGCGACGCCGAGCTCGAAAGCAAATTCCGACGGCTGGCGGCCGCCGTGCTGAGCCGCGGTGAGGCCGACCGGCTGCTCGACGCGCTCTGGCGACTGGAGACGCTGCCCGATTGCGGCGAGATCGTGAGGCTCACCACGGCTGGAGAGGGGTGATGAACGCAAGCATTATTCGCCTGTATACATGCGTTTGTGTAACCGCCGCTGTGCTCGCGATCACAACATCGCCGGCGATCGCTGCGCAGGCGTCACCTGACTACTCCACCCGGCCCATTCGCCTGCTCGTGCCGTTCGCGCCCGGTGGCGGAGCGGACACCCTGGCGCGGATCGTCACGCCGAAGCTCGCCGAATCGATGGGCCGGCAGTGGGTGGTCGACAACCGGGGCGGGGCAGCCGGCAATATCGCGGCGGAGACCGTCGCCCGCGCAGCGCCGGACGGTCACACGGTGTTCATGGGCTTCAGCACCGTGCTCACCGTCAACCCGAGTCTCTACAAACTCGGATTCAACATGGAGAACGATCTCCAGCCCGTGACGCTGCTCGCGACGGCGCAGTACATCCTCGTCGTCCACCCGAGCGTGCAGGCGAGCACAGTGAAAGAGCTCGTCACGCTTATGAGAGAGCGTCCCAAATCGCTCAACTATGCCTCGGCCGGCGTCGGCAGCCCGCTCCATCTCGCGGGCGAGCTTTTCCAGCGGCGTGCCGGCGTGAGCATGGTGCATTTGCCATACAAAGGCGGTGGACCGGCCGCAGCCGCCGTGCTTGGGGGCGAAGCGCAGCTCATCTTCGGAAGTGTCGCTTCGTCCATGCCGCACGTGAAAGCCGGCAAGCTCAAGGCACTTGCGACCACGGGCTCTCGACGCTCGAAAGTCGCGCCTGACGTGCCGACGATGAGCGAGGCCGGGGTGCCGGGCGTCGAAGTCACTTCATGGTATGCCGTGATGGTTCCCGCCGGGACGCCGGAAGCGCTCGTGAGGCGCATGCGGGACAACGCGGTGAAAGCGCTCGCGGCCCACGACGTTCAGCAGGCGATGGCGCGTCAGGGACTCGAACCCGAAACGAGCACCGCCCCGGAGCTCGCGGCGCGCATCCGCGCGGAGACGAAAACCTGGGCCGAGGTCATCAAGGCCGCCGGCATCAAAGGCGAATAGGCGGGCATCAACCTTCGTCTTTCTCCGCAGGCCTGGCGGGCGGGCATTCCGGATGTGGGCTCGCGTTTATGGCTACACTCACCGCATGCACGCCACGGAACACCCTGCGAATTACGTGCTGAGGCGCCCCGTCGCTTTTTTCGCACAGACTTTGAAGTCCTTTCGCGCGAACCAGGGGCTGCTACTCGCCGGCGCCGTTGCGTACTACACGCTGCTTTCGATCGTCCCTTTACTTGGCTTGATCGTAATCGCCCTCTCGCACGTGATCGAGCAGGCGGAGCTGCTCGCGACACTCGGGCGCTACCTCGAGTGGCTCGTGCCGGGACAATCGAAAACGGTGCTGCGCGAGCTCGCGACTTTTCTCGAACACCGGCAGGTGATCGGCTGGGTGCTGCTCACGACGATGCTCTTCTTCAGCTCTTTCGCCTTCATGGTCCTGGAAAAAGCGATGGCTGTGATCTTCCTCCACCGCTTCGCCGTGCGCCATCGCCACCTGCTCGTCTCGGTGGTTCTTCCTTACTGCTATATCCTCCTGCTCGGGGTCGGTTTCCTCATCATCACGGTCGTATCGGGTAGCCTGCAGGCGATCGGCAGCGAAAGCGTCGATGTCATGGGCCGGGACTGGTCGCTCGGCGGCCTTTCCGGCGTTCTTCTGTACCTGCTGGGGGTTGCAGGCGAGATTCTCGTGCTTGCCTCGATCTATCTCGTGATGCCCGTTGGCCGCTTGTCCGTACGTCATGCGCTGATCGGCGCAGTGACAGCGACCGTGCTGTGGGAGCTCACGCGACACGTTCTCGTGTGGTACTTCGCGACCGTGTCGCAGGTGAGTGTCGTCTATGGCTCGCTCACTACGTCGATCGTCGTGCTGCTGAGCCTCGAGATCGGCGCGACCGCGCTGCTTCTCGGCGCGCAGGTGATCTCGGAATACGAGCGCATCGGAAAAGACGCGAAACCCCAGGGCGACGCGGTGCTTACGCGTTAGCCTCGCGACGGCAGACCGTCACGGCGACCAATCGGAACGCCGCACCGCGAAGTCTCGCCGGCATTATTTCCTGTCGATTCAGGCGACTAGCTGCGGGCTCGATCCTTGCGTCACGGCGTGCACACAGCTCGCGTTTCGAGAGGGTGCATGATGCTTACAGGGTTAGTGCGCCAATGGCGCGACATGACGAAGATCGAGCCCGGGAAGCGGTTTCAGAACCGCTACTACCGCCGTCGAGAGCGCCGGTGCACCCCGCTCGTCAAACCCTTCTACATGCTGCTTGGTGCCATGATATTGATCTCGGGGCTCATTCTCATGCCCGCGCCCGGCCCGGGCTGCCTGGTGGCATTGATTGGCGCCACGATGCTCGCAGAGGAATCTCTGGCTGTCGCACGGACGCTCGATTCGATGGAAGTGAAGGCACGCCGTCTGCTGTCACGCGCCCGCAAGGCCTGGACACATGCGTCGGCGACGATCAAGGCGGCCGTCGCGCTGGTCGCGGCATCGATTGCAGGCGTCGCCGGGGTCGTCGCTTACAACGTCTTCGTCGCCTGAGCGGAGCGTCGGCCGATCCGCTCAGGCTCCGAAGTACGGCTGCCCGCGTTTATATCTTCACGTTTTTCAGTGGCAAGCTGCGCGTGGGCTTGCCCGTCGCCGCGTAGATCGCGTTCAACACAGCTGGCGTGACCACGCAGATCGTGGGCTCGCCGACGCCGCCCCAGAAATCGTAGGTGGGTACGATCACCGTCTCGACTTGCGGCATTTCAGCGAGCCGCAGGATGCGGTAGGTGTCGAAGTTCGTCTCGACGATACGCCCGTTGCTGACGGAGCATTCCCCGAACATCGCCGCACTCAGGCCATACGCAACGGAGCCTTCCACCTGGGCGGCAATCTGGTGCGGATTGACCGCGTGACCGCAATCGAGCGCGAGCACCATCCGGTGGACTTTGAGTACGCCGTCCCTGATCGAAACTTCGGCGGTCGCCGCGGAATAGCTGCCGTAACCCATGAACTGCGCGATGCCACGGCCCTGCACGCCGGGAGGCAGCGGCTTGCCCCAATTGCCTTTCTCCGCTGCCGCATTCAGCACGCCGAGGTGTTTCGGATGGTTCTTCATGAGCGCGCGCCGGAATTCGAGCGGGTCTTTGCCGGCCGCTTTCGCGCATTCGTCCATGAAGCACTCGAGATACACGCCGTTCTGGTTGGTGTTCACGCCGCGCCATGGCCCGACCGGCACGTGGGTGTTCCGCATCGCGTACTCGGTGCGCAGATTCGGCACCGTGTAGCCGATTTGCGCGTCACCGGGCGCTTTCCACAGCCCCTGAAGCTGCCGGATGTCTCTACCGTTCTTGATCGCTGCCGGATTCAGGTACGCATTGATCGACTGACCCGAGACACGAAGGTGCAACGCCGTGAGATTTCCGTTCTCGTCGAGGCCCGCGGATAGCTTGCACTGCGAGATCGGACGGTAGAAGTCGTGTCCCTGATCTTCCTCGCGGCTCCACAGGAGCTTCACCGGCACGCCGGGAAATTCTTTTGCAACGGCGACGGCCTGCCGCACGTAATCCTGCGTGCCGCCGCGCCGACCGAACCCGCCGCCGAGCGTGTGGTTGTAGACCTCGCACTTGTCGAGCGACAGCCCCGAGGCGGTCGAAAGCGCAGCCATCGACGCTTCCGCGTTCTGGCTCGGCACCCACGCCTCGGCCTTGTCTGCAGTGAGGCGCACCGTGCAGTTCATCGGCTCCATGGTCGCGTGAGACAGGAAAGGCGTCGCGTAAACGGCTTCGACTTTTTTCGCTGCGCTCGCGATCGCTTTGATTGCATCGCCGTCGTCGATATCGGCGAACGCATCGGTCGACGTAAGGCCTTCTTTCAGATGCGCCGCGATCGTCGCGCTCGAGGCTTTCGCACCCTGTCCTTCGTCCCAGAGGATCGGAAGCGCGTCCAGCGCAGTCTTGGCACGCCACCACGTGTCCGCCACGACGGCGACGGTCGAGTCGTTCAGCTTCACCACCTTCTTGAAACCCGGGCGTCCGGCGATCTTTGCTTCGTCATAGCTCACGAGCTTGCCGCCGAACACGGGACATTGCTTGACCGCCGCGTTCAGCATGCCGGGCAGCTTGAGATCGATGGAATAGATCTCGGCACCGTTCAGCTTCTTCGCCGTGTCGAGCCGCTTCACCGGTTTACCGGCGACTTTCCATTCCTTCGGGCTCTTGAGCTTGATCGATTTCAAGTCCGGCGCGGTGAGCTTCGCGGCCGCCCCCGCGAGCTTGCCGTAGCTGGCCGAGCGGCTGGAGCCCGCGTGCGTTACAACGCCGTCGGAGACAGTGAGCTCGCCCACTGGAACTTTCCAGTCGTCCGCCGCAGCCTGCAACATCATCATGCGGGCGGCTGCCCCGGCGCGACGGATGTAATCCTGGGAAGTGCGGATGCCGCGGCTGCCGCCGGTCGACATGTCTCCCCACGCGCGTTTGCGTGCGAGATTCTGGCCGGCGGTGATCTGCTCGATCGTCACTTTTCGCCAGTCGCATTCGAGCTCTTCCGCCACGAGCTGAGCGAGACCCGTGTGCGTGCCTTGTCCCATCTCTGCACGCACCACGCGGATGACGCACGTGTCATCCGGTTTCACCACTACCCACGCATTGACTTCCGTGTCCGCGGCCGCGGCCTGTGCGGCTGCAGCCGGTGCGGCGCCAAACGGCACATTGAAACCGAGCGCGAGGCCGCCGCCCGCAACGGCGGCGGAGCCCACGATGAACCTGCGCCGGGAAAGATTCGGCGCTTTGTCTTTTATGATGTGTTGCACGAGGTCCTCCTTTACACGACCTTCATGTTCTTCAGCGGCAGGCTGCGCACAGGCTTGCCCGTCGCGGCGAAGATCGCATTCATCACCGCGGGCGAGATGACGCAGATCGTCGGTTCGCCCACACCGCCCCAGAAATCGTAGGTCGGCGCGAGCACGCTCTGGACCTTCGGCATCTCCTTCAACTGCAGGATGCGGTAGCTGTCGAAGTTGGTCTCCACCACACGCCCTTTGTTGATCGTGATTTCGTTGTACAGCATGGCCGAGAGGCCCATCGCCACGGCACCGTCGACCTGCGCCGCGATCTGATCGGGATTCACGTAGTGACCGCAGTCCGTCGCGACGACCATACGATGAATCTTGAGCTCGCCTTTCGGGTTCACCGACACCTCTGCAACGGCAGCCGAATAGCTCGCGTAACCCATATGCTGCGCGATACCGCGGTAGACCCCTTTCGGCAACGGTTTACCCCAGCCCGCTGCTTCCGCCACGGCGTTCAGCACGCCGAGGTGCTTCGGGTGGTTCTTCATGAGCGCGCGCCGGAACTCGAGCGGATCCTTGCCGGCCGCTTTCGCGCATTCGTCCATGAAGCACTCGAGATACACACCGTTCTGATTGGTGTTTACGCCGCGCCATGGCCCGACCGGCACGTGCGTGTTGCGCATCGCATATTCGGTCTGGAGATTTGGCACGGTGTAACCGATCTGCGCGTCGCCGGGTTCGGGCCACAACCCTTGCAGCTGCCGGCGGTCCTTGCCGTCCTTGATCGCTCCAGGATTCGAGAACGCGTTGATCGACTGACCGGACACACGGAGGTGCAGCGCCTGAAGATTGCCGTTCTCGTCGATGCCCGCCTGCATCCGGCATTGCGAGATCGGCCGGTAGAAGCCGTGCATCTGGTCTTCTTCGCGGCTCCAGACCATCTTCACCGGGACGCCGGGGAACTGCTTCGCGATGTTCACCGACATGCGGACATAGTCGGGGATGGTCACGCGACGGCCGAACCCGCCGCCGGGATCCATTTTGTAAACCTCGCATTGCGCGAGCGGAATGCCCGAAGTCTCCGACAATGCCGCAAGCGCCTGCTCGCCGTTCTGTGTGGGTACCCACGCCTCGGCGCGATCGCCGGTGATTTTCGCCGTGCAATTCATCGGCTCGAGCGTCGCGTGCGACAGGAAAGGCGTCGAGTAGACCGCTTCGACTTTCTTCGGCGCTGCCGCGATCGCTTTCAATGCGTCGCCGACGTTGATGTCCGCAAAAGCGTCGCTGGACGTGAGCCCTGTTTTAAGATGGTCCGCGATCATCGCGCTCGTCACGTTCCCGTTGGGGCCTTCGTCCCAGACGACCGGCAGGGCATCGAGCGCTTTTTTGGCGTGCCACCAAGTGTCGGCGACAACGGCGACAGTCTGGTCGTTCACCTTCACCGCCCGACGAACGCCGGGCATTTTGGCGATTTTCGATTCGTCGAAGCTCACGAGCTTGCCGCCGAACACCTCGCACTGCTTCACAGCTGCGTTCAGCATGCCCGGCAGCTTGAGATCGATCGCGTACACTTTCGAGCCGTTCAATTTCGGCGCGGTGTCGAGGCGCTTCACGGGCTTGCCCGCGATCTTCCAGCTCTTCGGGTCCTTTATCTTGATCGTCTTGGCATCCGGCGGCGTGAGCTTTGCGGCTGCGGCCGCGACTTTGCCGTATGTCGTCGAACGATTCGACCCCGCGTGACGGATTACGCTGTCACTGACCGTGAGTTCGCCAACGGGTACTTTCCATTCA
>DASRIK010000545.1:0-2359 GCA_035650035.1 Burkholderiales bacterium
ATGCCGGCCTCGGTGCCGAGCTTCACACCCTTGCCGGCCCAGGACAGCGCCATGAAGCCGCCGATATAGCTTGGCACGACGGTGAGATAGAGGCCCGAGTCGGGAAAGAATTGCCTCAGCTCCTTCAGCGCGTCGGTGATCTCCCACGGCTGGTAGAACGGCACGCCGGTCTGGAACGTCGCGAAGCCGCCGGGCCGGAGCGCTCCGCGAACGCGCGAGTAGAAATGGTCGCCGAAGAGCGCCTTGCCGGGACCAACCGGATCCGGGCGATCGGCGACGATGAGGTCGAAGCGGCGCTTCGCCTCCGCGCGCCCGAGATACTCGAACGCGTCGGCGACCTCGATCTTGAGCCGCCGGTCCTTGAACGCCTTGGCGTTGATGGCGCCGAAATGCTCGCGGCAAAGCTCGATCACCCGGTCGTCGATGTCGACCAGCACCACCTCTTTCAGGCCCTTATGCTTGAGCGCTTCGTCGGCGATCGAGAGGTCGCCGCCGCCCACGATCATCACCCGCTCGGCCTTGCCGTGCTCCAGAAGCGGCAGGTGGGTGAGCATTTCGGCATAGGCGGACTCGTCGCGCGTCGTGATCTGGACGATGTCGTCGAGCACCATGACGCGGCCGTTAGCAACTGTGTCGAAGATTTTAATCTTCTGGTAACGGCTCGCTTCCTCCGCCACGACGCCGGTGAGCTCCATGCTCTGTGCGTAGCCTTTGTGAAGCCTCTCTCGAAACATTTCGGGTTCTTTGTCGGCCACGTCTCGCCTCGTTCGTGCACGTCTCTCCGCGCCTCTTAAGACGCGCGCGAGACTCTGTCCACTGGCGCGCGAGCGGAGTCGTGGCGGCGACGAGCGGCGAAGAATTTTCCCCTCGGGGAAAAAAATTCTTGCGCTGGGGTCCAGCAGCCCTATATTTCGCACGCTTCGTTTCGGCGGAGCAAAGCGGCGTGCCGCGGAAGTTCGTCTTCCGCCCGCCGCTTTCTTCTTGGGTAGGCGCGGCAGCAATGGCGCGCTTTGGTGTCAACGCCTTTGGAAGGGTAGGTGCCAGGATGGCTCGACTCGAACACGGTGTGACGGCGATCAAAGGAGCAAGGGCGTTAAACGTCCGCGTTCCGGCGAGGACCGTCCCGGTTCCTATTCCCGAAGGGGATGCGGATAGCAAAGACCACTTCATCACAAAAAACGGAGTGACCTTTGCAGGCAGTCACCTGATCATCGATTTTTGGGAGGCGGAAGGCCTCGACAGCAAAGATCGCATTGAGCAGGCAATGATTGATGCAGTGGAAGCGGCGGGGGCAACCCTTCTGCACATCCACCTGCATACCTTTACGCCGAGCGGGGGCGTCTCGGGCGTAGCTGTATTGGCCGAAAGCCACATCAGCGTGCATACATGGCCCGAACGCGGTTATGCCGCATTTGACGTCTTCATGTGCGGCAGTACCGACACTCGTAAGGCGTTATCGGTGTTGAAGCAGGCGTTTGCACCAAAGCGCGTTGTGCTCGGTGAGCACAAGCGCGGCGTACTCTAGTCCTGCACCATGACTTCCGGGCTCGTCCCGGATTAAGACTCGAACGGGAACGATCGCAAGATCGTTCCCGTTTTTCTTTGCCCGCTTCGTTGACGCGTCAGCCGGCCGCTAGCCGTCCCTATGGGAGCGCCGGCGGGACTCACCGTACTGCACGCGCTGCAGGCCTTTCATGTTCAGGATTTCGATCCTGTGCGGATTGATGCGCCGGATGAGCCCGTCCTCTTCCAGCCTGGAGAAGGCCCGCGCCGCGGTTTCCCGCGACGTTCCGAGGTAGTCCGCAAGATCGAAGCGGTTCACGGGAATCGTCAGCTCAGCGCGTGTCTCGTCGAAGAACCCGGGATTGCGCATGAAATCGAGAAGGAACAGCGCCAGCCGCTGATGGGCGCTTTGCTGGCCAAGCATCATCATCTGCCGTTGCGCTTGGCGAAAATCGTGGGCCAACTTGATCAGCAGACTGAGCTGCAGCTGGGAGTCCTCAGCCATCACTTGGCGAAGCTTGGGCCACGGCAGCTTGTAGGCCTTCGCCGGAGACACCGTTTCGGCTGTGTTCGCGTATGCGCCGCAATCCGGAATCCCGAACAGGTCTCCAGTGGTCATGAATGCGAGGATCCGGCGCTGGCCGTTTGGCGCAAGTCGCACGATCCGCACGACGCCGGCATCGATCACATACACGAATTGAGCATCGTCGCCGCGCGTAAAGACGGTCATGCCGGGTCTTGGAAATTCGACCAGCTTCGCGATGCCGCGCAAAGCGTCTTGTTCCTTGGGCGAGAGCAGATTGCCGATCTTTGGCGGCTCGTCTCCGATGCGATCGATAAGGCGTGCACTGATCTT